>CAJYAI010000019.1 GCA_913064725.1 uncultured Alteromonadaceae bacterium
TTGAGCACCAAAAAATGGAAGCCGGCGAGTATACCTGAGAAATCCCCGCGATACAGAGACTAAAAAAAGCGTTCGCGAATATTGCGAGTAGACTGTGCCCACCGCGGTATTCCTCAAAGAGGAGTCTCTGGACGCGTACGTTCTCAAAATCTGCTTTTTAAGACAGCTCTTGAGAAAGACGGCCACATGCAGATCGTGTCCAAAGCCCAAGGCCCCACCATCTGCTCACATCACTCTTTTTGGTAGTCCTCTTCGAGAATGCCTTTTTGCTTTAGTGTCTTTGTGAGTTTTTCAATCCGAACAAAAGCAACTAAACCGAGCATGCCAAATACAAACCCTAATACAGATAACCCTTCCACGATTGCTCCTTTACAACGTCACGGTAGACATTACCCAAAAAATATTGAGTGGATTTAACCCTCCTATCTCTTGGTTTGTGAAACTTTAAACATCAAGGTGTTGCTTGTTTGTTTTTGTTTTTTGGTTTCTTCCAACTAAGCGCCGCACCGAATACGACACCGATCGCGATCCAAGTGGATTCATTTGTTGCGGAAAAAACTGCTGCACCAATTGCCGTTCCAACGCCAATCCAACCACCTGAATTTTTAAGCTTGTAAGTTATTGCGTTCATAGTCTGCGGAAAATTTTAGCTATTCGACAGTGGTTGAAATGTTTTGTGTAGGTTGGTTTGTTACTAGATTTAGTAACTTGGTTCCCAGTTGGAATTGTAAGAGCAGAAAAAGCCGCCATATTGCCTCCATAAGTTAATTAGTCATCTCCCTGATCCAACGGTTTTTCGCGGTCTTTTTCTCGTTGGAGCAGAACAATTAATACGACAAGCACAAAGGGTAACCACACCCTCCACGTACTGGTCTCCCAATCGCCTCGAGGGAAACCTAGACCACCAAAGAAATGGTCTGCCATATCCCAAAGTTCAAAAATTATTATCGAAACGCCTAAAAGAAGGTAGATCTGGGATTTATTCATAGGACTTTTCCTCTAGGGAGTAACAGTCTCGTCCAGCACAAAGAGTTCAACACCACCGGTGATTTTGTCGTTCGCCATCGCTGCTTCTGTCGCTGGATCGTTGAAAACTCTCATAAACTCGTCGACATCGTTAGTCTCGAAAACACCAATCACAGAGTTCCCCTCGGTCGCTCCCATATACGCAACAGTCACTCCCTGACTCTTAAACAAATCTCCGTGAGTTTTGAAACCTTTTCTCCAAGTATCCACATCCTCAACTTCCGCTCTTACTGCTATCAACATCTCTATTCCCCAATCTTTTATTCGGACGTGATCATTACCTTAATAACGTAGCAGATCTAATGTTGCGTGCTCATTAAATTGCCTCACATTCGTTTAACTACGGTCATACGACTAACCCTAAGCACCACTTAAAACCCTATTCTTTAAAGTCGCTTTGCTTTTTGACTATATGCCAGTAAGAATAACTTATGACTTAAAAGACTAGGGTAATCTAATGAACGACAAACGAATCGGTTACATACGAGTCTCGACAGTCGATCAAAATACCGACCGTCAGTTAGCAGACTTAGAACTCGATAAGACCTTTGAAGAGAAGGTATCCGCGAAGGCGACGAGGTCTACGTCCATGACACCTCACGTCTCGCACGAAGCATCGAGGACCTACATCGCCTAGTCCGTGAAATTAACGAAAAAGGATGGGCCATTCATTTCGTTAAAGCACACCTCCACTTCAGTGGCGATAAAAACGACCCGACGCAAGAACTGCTTCTAAGTATGCCCGGTGCGGTTTACGCGTTTGAACGCTCGATAATGTTAGAACGCCAACGGGAAGGTATCGCCCTCGCTAAACAAGCGGGGAAGTACAAAGGCAGACCTAAAACGATCGATAATCACGAGATACGCCGCATACTCGCCGAGGGGAATTCCATTAGTAAAACTGCTAGTTTGTTAGGCGTATCTATGTCGAGCGTTCAGCGAGCGAAGAGAGAGGCGTGGTAGTGGGTGGGAGACCGCTAAAACTTGGTTGGTTAGAGGGTGATCGCGATTGGTATTTGACCGAATATCCGAACCCCGACGGTACCAAAGGAATCTTACTCTTCGAGTATCAAAAGTTACTCGACAATCGCGTAAAGAAGGTAAAAAGGCACGTCGACCAGGTCGAGAAGACGTTCGAGAGCATCGAAAATGGCACCTTCCCCTAATTCCCTTAAGGTTCGTCTGCGAGTAAGGCAGTAACCGACGACACGCTTATTGATGCGTCTACATCGTCTTTACTGATCTCTCGGTCGTATCGCTTCTTTAACTTCTTAATCCCCATACCTACGTTAAACACCGTCCACACTTTTGCCCGTCGGGGTTTAATGTTGTGCGAGTTGAGGTAGTCGGTGATCTCCCGATTAGACCAACCATCAAAATGAAGTTTTAGAAGCAAGTTATGAAGCGCCTTCACGCGCTCGTCCCGATACCAAAGTGTCAAACGATTGCTACGAATTAGTACTCGAAAAGAGTAAAGAGTTACTATTCGACTTTTGAGTTTACTCCACCGTCACTGACTTGGCTAAATTGCGTGGTTTGTCGACGTCGGTACCCTTGGCCACCGCAACGTGATACGACAGTAACTGAAGTACGACGGTATAGACGATCGGTCCTGCCAGCTCAGACACCGAGGGCACGTCGATCACGGTAATTCCCGGTCCGCTCTCATAAGCAACCGCTTGGTCAGCAAACACAAACAGCTGTCCGCCACGCGCCCTCACTTCCTCTAGATTGGACTTAAGTTTGTCGAGAAGATCATCTTTGGGTGCCACTGCCACGACCGGCATCTTGTCATCGACCAGTGCCAAGGGGCCGTGCTTCAGCTCGCCCGCAGGATAAGCCTCAGCATGAATGTAAGAAATCTCTTTGAGCTTCAGTGCCCCTTCTTTCGCGATAGGGTGGTAGACCCCCCGACCTAGAAATAGTGCGTGATCGCGCTGGATGAAATGCGCTGCTAATTCGCGAATCTTTGCGTCTTGAGCAATGGTAGCCTCCACTGCCGACGGCAACTCGGCGATGGCCTGCTTCACCAGCGCCTCGTCCAATGTACTTGAGGCTTGCCGACGCGAAAGGCAAGCCGTTAGGACCATAAGTGCCGCTAGCTGCGTCGTGAAGGCCTTTGTTGACGCAACACCAATTTCAGGGCCGGCTTTAGTGAGAAACACAAGGTCACTCGCTCTAACAATGGCGCTGTGATCGACATTGCAGATGGCGAGCTTTGCCAGCGCATAATCACCGGGCAAATGTTTAATAGCAGCCAGCGTGTCTGCGGTTTCCCCCGACTGTGAGATGGTGACTACGAGCGTCCCAGGGAGCGAGACTGATCGACGATAGCGGAACTCCGAGGCAACCTCGACCTGACACGGAATACCGGCAAACCCCTCCAGCCAGTGGCGGGCCACAAGGCCGGCGTGATAACTGGTTCCACAAGCGATGATCTGAACCGCTTGGACATGATCAAAAATGGCCGCCGCCGCTTCACCGAAAAGACCATCGTCGAGTGCCTCAAACGTGAGCGTGTCACGAAGGCGATCAGGCTGCTCGTAGATTTCTTTGAGCATGTAGTGCTCGAACTCACCTCGATCGGCTTGGTTATCGGTGTCTCGAAGTCGCGTTTCTGCGCGCTCTAGACTGTCCCCGGTTTTATCAAAAATCTGGTACCCGCCGGCCGAGAGTATCGCCAAGTCACCATCTTCTAGATATACAAACGTATCTGTCACCTGCCTCAGCGCGAGCGTGTCAGACCCCGCGAACATCTCACCAATACCAATGCCAAGCACCAGAGGGCTACCCTCTCGGGCGACGACCACTTCATCGTCGTGTGACGTATCGACGACGGCAATGGCATAAGCCCCCTCCAGCTTCGCGACCGTCAACCGGACAGCGTCGAATAGTGTCTCGCCCTGTGCCAGCGACGAATGAATCAAATGCACAATGACTTCTGTATCCGTTTCAGACTGAAATACCACGCCCTCTGCCTTCAGTGCATTACGCAGCGTAGCGTGATTTTCAATGATGCCGTTGTGGACCAGCGCAACGCGCTCGCCTGACAGATGTGGGTGCGCATTGGCCGATGTAGGCTCGCCGTGGGTGGCCCACCGCGTATGTGCCACACCCCGATGCCCTAAAATAGGATGGCGCGCATTAGCGTCCTCTAAGTTTTTCACTTTCCCCGCATGTTTATGGAGTTGAAGCGCTTGTCCGGCATCAATTAGGGCCATACCAGCGGAGTCATAGCCCCTGTACTCGAGTCTTCGTAAACCCTCGAGCAAGATCCCTGAGACCTCACGTTGTGCTGCAGCTGCAACGATTCCGCACATGATTACCTCTATTTCTTTGGTTTGACTGGGCGCTTCCAGCCGTCGATGTTGCGCTGCTTGGCACGACCCACTGCAAGCTGCGCACTGCCGACGGTAGCGGTGACGGTTGATCCCGCGGCAACAAATCCGTCATCCTCGACCTTAAGGGGTGCAACCAGCGTGCTGTTGGAGCCGATAAACACATTCTTGCCGAGTTCTGTTCGGTGTTTATTGGCACCGTCGTAATTACACGTGATGGTGCCCGCACCAATATTGGCGTCGGCACCAACGCTGGCATCGCCCACATAGGCAAGATGATTCGCCTTAGCACCCGGACCCAAGACACTATTTTTTACTTCTACGAAATTACCGACTTTGGCCTGTTCACCAAGTTCTGCGCCAGGCCGCAGTCGCGCATAGGGGCCGATTTGGCATTGTGGGCCGACAACAGCACCATCAACGTGGCTGAACGCATGGATAACAGCGTCCTCACCAATGCTGCAGTTTTTCAATACGCAATTGGCTTCGATAATCGCGCCATCACCGATAACCACATCCCCTTCGATAACCACATTGACGTCTAAAACGACATCAACGCCACAAGACAGTGAACCGCGAATATCGAGACGATTGGCATCCATCACCCGCACGCCATCCGCCATCAAGGCCTTTGCTTGCCTATTTTGATAAGCGCGCTCGAGCTCTTCTAATTGAGCTCGGTCATTGACGCCAGCAATATCACTTGATCTATCCGTGACGACTACGCTCACCTCTCGACCATCGTCTAGCGCCAAGCCAAGCACATCAGGCAGGTAAAACTCACCTTGGACATTGTCATTCGTTACCTGCAGTAACCAGCGATGCAACTCAGAAGCCTGTGCCGCTAATACACCCGTATTAACTTCTGCGACAGCAAGCTCATCTGGCGATGCATCTTTTTGCTCGACCACCTTTGCAAAACAACCATTACTGTCCCTAATAACGCGTCCGTACCCGATCGGGTTATCAAGTGTGGCTGCCAGTAGCACCGGGCTGTGTGAAGCCGCATTGACAACCTCCGAGAGAACCTCAGTTGTCAGCAGCGGTACATCCCCATATAAGACGAGCACTGTGCTTTGCGGTAGACAAGAGGGCGCTGCCTGCAACGCCGCATGACCAGTACCTAGTTGCTCAGCTTGAACATACGTCGTGACATCGGGCGCTGCAATTGCAGCCGATACCTGCTCTGCACCATGCCCAACCACAACGTGGATCCGCTCGGCCTTCAGTTGGCGCGCGGTATCGATGACTCTCATGACCATCGGCCTGCCGGCTAACGGGTGTAGGACCTTTGGAGTCGAGGATTTCATTCGGGTGCCACGACCCGCGGCTAAGATAATGACTTCAAGCATGCAACGAACAGTCCAATACAATAGGCAAAGGATCGCATAGCAATATAACAACTGCTACGGCAAAAGTGCCGCATGGGGGGTATCCGACAATCGTGACGCGATGCGCTAGGGCTTACTTCTGGCTAGCTCAACGCCCGGCGCGATTTTTTAGCTTTCTGAGTGTAGCCAGTTGCGCTGCTGCTTCGGCTAGTTGCGCTGAAGCGCGCCCGTAATCGAGTTCTGAGCTCTGGTTGGCTAAGGCTTCCTCTGCCGCCTTTCGCGCTTCATCGGCAGCGATTTCGTCGAGATCATCACCGCGCACAGCCGTATTAGCCAGAACCGTTACGACATCGCCTTGCACTTCCAAATAGCCGCCGGACACATAAAACACCTGCTCGTCTCCACCTTGCAGAACGAGTCGAACAGTGCCTGGAATTAAGTCCGTTAACAGGGGAGTATGCCCATAAGTCACACCCAACTCACCTTCGGAACCATTGACTACCAACAGTTCTACCAAGCCTGAAAATATTTGAGCTTCTGCGCTAACGATATCGCAGTGAATGGTCATTGCCATTTCAACCTCCGATTTAAGCGCTCATCTTCTCGGCTTTCTCTACAGCCTGCTCAATAGAGCCAATCATATAGAATGCCTGCTCGGGAAGGTGGTCGTACTCACCTGCCAAAATGCCCTTAAAGCCAGCAATGGTGTCTTTTAGGGATACGTAGATACCAGGAGAGCCGGTGAAGACTTCCGCAACGTGGAACGGTTGTGACAAGAACCGCTCAATTTTTCGCGCCCGGGCAACGGTCAGCTTATCTTCTTCCGACAGCTCATCCATCCCCAAAATCGCAATGATGTCTTTAAGTTCCTTGTAGCGTTGCAGCACGGACTGCACACCGCGGGCCACCTCATAGTGTTCCGTTCCGATAATAAGCGGGTCGAGCTGTCGCGATGTTGAGTCAAGCGGGTCTACCGCGGGATAGATGCCTTTGGCTGCAATGTCACGACTTAACACTACCGTTGAATCCAAGTGCGCGAACGTTGTCGCAGGTGAAGGGTCGGTCAAATCATCGGCAGGTACGTAAACAGCCTGAATCGATGTAATAGAGCCCGTTTTGGTCGATGTAATGCGTTCCTGCAGAACACCCATTTCCTCAGCGAGCGTAGGCTGATAACCCACCGCTGATGGCATACGACCCAACAGCGCCGATACCTCTGTTCCCGCCAGGGTGTAACGATAAATGTTATCAACAAACAACAGGACATCGCGGCCTTCGTCGCGAAACTTCTCGGCCATGGTCAAACCTGTCAACGCCACACGCAGACGGTTGCCGGGCGGCTCGTTCATTTGTCCGTACACCATGGCTACTTTTGATTCAGGCAGGTTCTCTACGTTGACAACCTTTGACTCCTGCATCTCGTAGTAGAAGTCATTACCTTCACGCGTTCGCTCACCGACACCCGCAAATACAGACAAGCCGGAGTGCTCTGTGGCAATGTTGTTAATCAACTCCATCATGTTGACCGTCTTACCAACACCCGCACCACCGAACAGTCCAACCTTACCGCCCTTAGCGAATGGGCAAACCAGATCGATCACTTTGATGCCGGTCTCAAGGAGCTCTTCTGATGCTGCAAGTTCCTCATAAGTTGGCGCGGCTCGGTGAATAGAAGCACGCGCTTGCTCACCGATAGGGCCGCGTTCATCAATGGGATTACCCAATACATCCATAATGCGGCCGAGTGTCTCTATACCTACCGGCACTGAAATTGGGGCGCCGGTGTTATCAACAGCCAAACCACGACTCACACCCTCTGACGAACCCATTGCAATTGTCCGTACCACACCGTCGCCCAGTTGTTGCTGAACCTCCAGAGTCAAACCTCTCTCAGCGACCATTAAGGCATCGTATACTTTTGGCACGCTGTCGCGGGGAAACTCTACGTCAACAACCGCGCCAATGACCTGTACAACCTTTCCACTACTCATTTTCGAGTCCTCTGTGTGTTTTCCGCAACGCCTCTGAACCGCGTCGCCGTAAATTCAAAATCGCGCTTAACCAATAGCGGCCGCGCCGCCTACAATTTCCGACAGTTCTTGTGTGATTGCTGCCTGACGAGCCTTGTTGTAAACCAGCTGCAGGTCATCAATTAGTTCACCCGCATTTTCACTGGCGTTCTTCATCGCGATCATTCGCGCCGCTTGCTCACACGCACCATTTTCTACCACCGCCTGATATACCAGTGCCTCGATGTAACGCGCCAACAAACCGTCAAGCAAGTCGCGAGCATCTGGCTCATAAATATAGTCCCAGTGGTGTGCGTACTGCGTCTGCTCATCCGCCTCTAGCGGGAGTAGCTGCTCAGCTTTTGGGTCTTGCGTCATGGTGTTCACAAAATCATTGCTGACCAAGTACAGCTTATCTATGGTGCCATCGGTATAGCTATCGAGCATATGCTTAACCGCGCCAATCAACTGCTCGACCGTTGGCTCCTCGCCAATATCTCGGACACTGGCTACGACATTGCCACCCACAGACCCAAAAAACGCCTGAGCCTTAGCACCAATCAAACATAAATCAACCGCCTGCCCTGCGTCCGAATATGTCTTCATTGACTGTAGCGCGCGTTTGAACAAGTTGATGTTCAAGCCGCCACATAGGCCTCGATCTGACGACACAACTATGTAGCCTACGCGTTTAACCTCTCGCTGCTGCATGTACGCATGGCGGTATTCGGCAGAGGCATTTGCAATATGGCCAATCACGCCGCGCATTCGTCGGGCATAAGGCTTACCAACTTCCATACGATCTTGCGCGCGGCGCATCTTGCTCGCCGCGACCATTTCCATCGCACTGGTGATTTTTTGAGTGCTTCTAATACTCGAGATCTTGGTGCGGATTTCCTTACCAGCGGCCATTGCTATTTACCAAGTCTGCGTTGAAATAAAGGCCTCAAGGCCCGCCTTAAAGGCTGCCTCGCGGTCGCCATTCCAGTCACCATCCGCTGCAATTTCCTGCATCAAAGAGCCATGCTCAGCGTGCATGTATGACAACAATGCAGATTCGAAATCGGAAATCTTCTCAACATCAACGGCCTTCAAATGACCTTCATTTGCGGCGTACAGCAACAAACCCATCTCTGCGACTGACTGTGGTGCGTATTGTTTCTGCTTCATCAGCTCTGTGACTCGTTCACCGTGTTCTAGCTGAGCCTTTGTCGCCTCATCTAGGTCAGATGCAAACTGCGAGAAGGCCGCAAGTTCGCGGTACTGGGCGAGTGCGGTACGAATACCACCGGATAACTTTTTAATAATCTTTGTCTGCGCCGCACCACCAACACGCGATACCGAGATGCCGGCGTTCATGGCAGGGCGTACGCCTGCGTTGAACATATCGGCTTCTAAAAAGATTTGCCCATCGGTAATCGAAATAACGTTAGTCGGAACAAACGCTGACACGTCACCCGCTTGTGTTTCAATCACAGGCAGTGCCGTTAACGATCCCGTTTTGCCTTTGACTTCACCATTCGTAAACGCTTCTACATAGTCTGCATTTACTCGCGCAGCACGTTCAAGCAGCCGCGAGTGTAGATAGAAAACGTCTCCAGGGTACGCTTCTCTACCCGGCGGACGCCTCAACAGCAGGGAGATCTGACGGTAAGCAACCGCTTGTTTGGACAGATCATCATAAATAATTAACGCGTCCTCACCGCGATCGCGATAATACTCGCCCATCGTGCAACCGGCGAAAGGCGCCAAATACTGCATCGCCGCGGGGTCTGAGGCATTGGCTGCAACCACAATGGTGTGGTCCATGGCACCGTGCTCTTCCAGTTTGCGCACCACTGATGCGACCGAAGATGCTTTTTGGCCAACGGCGACGTACACACACTTAATGCCTGTACCTTTTTGATTGATAATGGCATCGACGGCGATAGCTGTTTTCCCGATCTGTCGGTCCCCGATAATCAGCTCGCGCTGACCACGGCCAATAGGCACCATCGCATCAATAGCTTTTAAGCCGATTTGCACAGGCTGATCGACAGATTGCCGAGCGATAACGCCGGGCGCGATTTTTTCAAGCGCATCTGTCAGTGTGGTTGCTATGGCTCCCTTGCCATCGATCGGATTACCCAGTGCATCTACCACACGTCCCTGGAGCTCTGGACCAACGGGAACCTCTAAGATGCGACCTGTGCATCGACAGCTCTGTCCTTCGGCCAGTTGCTTGTAGTCACCTAAGACGACGGCGCCAACCGAATCTCGCTCCAAGTTGAGCGCAAGGCCGAAGACGTTGCCATCAAATTCAATCATCTCGCCGTATTGCACATCGGTGAGGCCGTGAATACGGATAATTCCGTCTGTAACGGAGACGATGGTCCCTTCATTTGTCGCTTGCGACGTCACATCGAGCTGCGATATGCGTTGCTTGATAATGTCACTGATTTCCGACGGGTTCAGTTGTTGCATGACCGGTTCCTCTGTCAAGATTTCAACGCAGTCGCCAGCTTGTGCAAGCGCCCACGAACTGAGCCGTCGACAACCATATCGCCGGCCCGAATAATGGCTCCCCCGATAAGGGAAGAATCAATTTCAACAGTCATATCGACTGTCTTACCGAGCTTTGCTGACAGTGATGCCGACAATTGCTCGAGTGTCATATCGGCCACATCAAATGCGCTGGTGACAGTGACCTTTGCAGCGGCATCCAACGATGCCTTCAGCTCAGCAAACAGAACGGCCACGTGACCCACTAACGCCAATCGCTGGTTCTCAGCCATTACCGCGACAAACTGAGCAACGCCCGCTGGAGCGTCAGCACCCAGCACAGCAATAACGGTACTAGCCCTTTGCGCTGCCGTGGTCGCTGGATCGTCAAGCACTTTAGCAACCGCAGGTTCGGCTACCACTGCCGCCAACATACCTAAGGCGTCGTGCCACTGGTCCACTGAACCGTTATCAATAGCGAATTGAAACGCGGCTCGCGCATACGGTCTGGCCAGCGTAGTAGGCTCAATCACGCTTACTGCTCCTTCACTAACTGCTCAAGTAGCGCAGCGTGTTTTTCCGCATCGATTTCAGCTGCTAGCACTTTTTCAGCACCCGCCATCGCTAGGGCGCTGACCTGAGAGAGAAGTTGCTCTCTTGCCTGAGCTTTTTCACGCTCCACTTCCGCAGACGCCAACTCTTTCACACGATCAGCTTCGACAACCGCAGCCGCCTTTGCTTCGTCAATCACCGTACTGGCCCGCTTGTTGGCAGCATCGACGATGGCTGAGGCTTCTTTCTTTGCTTCAGACAGCCGATCAACCGCTTCTTTTTGCGCAAGCTCTAGGTCGTGACTCGCACGATCTGCAGCCGCTAAACCATCGGCAATTTTTTGCTGTCGCTCTTCCATAGCCGCGAGAATCGGTGGCCATACATAACGCATGCAAAACACCACAAACGCCAAAAAAGCCACGATCTGTCCAATGATGGTCAGATTAATGTTCACAGTTATCTCCTGTGGAAATTACGCTCGCCTACACACCGGCGAGGAAATAAAGAGTAATTAGCCTGCAACCACAAAAATGAGGTACATGGCGATACCGACGCCAATAATTGGAATCGCGTCGACAAGTCCGGCGCCCAAAAAGAATGTACCTTGGAGACGCGAAGCCAACTCAGGCTGACGCGCAGAGCCCTCGATAAGCTTGCCACCCAAAATACCCACGCCAATAGCAGCACCCATGCCGCCCAAGCCCATCATTATCGCCGCTGCGATGTAGATCATTTCCATTGTTGTCTCCTATTGAGTCTTAGTATGGAAGGTCAGAAATTAGTGGTCCTCGTGTGCCATGCTGAGGTACACGATGGTAAGGACCATGAAAATAAATGCCTGGAGTGTTATGACCAGGATGTGGAAAATCGCCCACCCCAACTGCAGTAGAGCCGCTGGTAACAACCAGAAAACACCGGCCCCAAACAGCGCCGCAATCAAAATGAAGATCATCTCGCCCGCGTACATATTGCCGAATAAGCGAAGGCCGAGAGAAAAGGGCTTAGCAAGAAGGCCGACAACCTCCATGAATAAGTTCACTGGGATAAATGCCCAGTGGTTAAACGGATTCATGGTGAGCTCACGAACAAAACCAAAGCCTTTGACTTTAATCGAGTAGAACAACATCAAGAAAAACACCCCAATCGCCATACCCATCGTGATATTCGGGTCGGTCGAGGGGACGATTTTCTGATATTCAACACCGGCAAACAGCATCAGCTCTGGCACGACATCGACAGGAATAAGGTCCATCAAATTCATCAAAAAGACCCATACAAAGATCGTTAGCGACAAGGGTGCTATCAGCTTATTTTTGCCGTGGAACGTGTCCTTCACCTGGTTATCGATAAATTCAACAATCATTTCGATAAAGTTAAGTAAGCCAGAGGGGGCATCCGCAGATGCTCGAACTGCCGCCCAACGAAACAGCATACAAAATACCAAGCCGAGGCCGATAGACCACCCCAAGGAATCAACGTGAACCGCATTGAACCCCATGGCCGCAATCTCGTCCGCACCATGTGCGAACGTCCACTCACCACCCGCCGCTACGGTATCGCCGTCGTGCCGCTCAAACCCCTCAGGCAACTTGCCGTACGTCAGGTTCGTTAAGTGATGGACGATATAATCCGATACCGTCTTTTCTTCACCAGCTGCTGCCATTACCTACTGCCCCGTTTAAACATCGCCATCGAACGACGTTTACCCCTACTTATCTTCGTGCTTCGCTGCCAAGTGATAAAACACTGGGCTACTCACCAAAACCACCATCGCGCCCAAAAACAGCGCTCCGGGCTGCGGATCCGAAGTGGTCACAAACCATGCTCCGAACAACAACGCACTCAAACCAAACTTTACAGCGCCTAGCAGCGCCGGCACCTGAGCACCAAAACGGCTAAACAAGCTCGATGCTAGCCATATCTGGGGTAGCGCTATTACACCAGCGCCGACCCAAACCACCATGGCTGAACGCCGATCCAAAAAAATCCATGTCAAAACCGAAACCGCGGCAATAACAATACACGTTCTTAACAACGCCGTTACGAGATTCCGAGCCAACATACGCTGCGTGTACTCACTCACTCAACCGTACCTACTAAGGCCTCGAGCGCGCGCAAGTCTATTCGAATTGACATACGGCATCAACAAAGCAAAGTGCCAACTTTTAGTTGATCCGATTCAATATGCCGTCAAGTACATCGAGGTCGCTGTACTGAATAATCAGTTTTCCCCGACCATTTTTATTTTCTATCACGACTTTAGTTCCAAACCGCTCGGATAAAGAGCGCTCAAGGCGATCTATATCTGGGTCTTTGCGTTCCGCTGTCGCATCCGTACTTGGCGCCAACAATGCCTTTACTAAGGCTTCGGTTTGGCGGACGGATAATCGACTATCGATCACTTTTCTGGCGGCTCGAATTTGCGTGCCGCCATCGAGTGCTAGAAGCACTTTACCGTGGCCCGCATCGAGGAGGCCGCGCTCCAGCATTTCCGACACCTCGCGTTCAAGTGATAACAAACGCAGTAGATTCGCTATTACAGGTCTCGACTTGCCAACAGCCGTCGCTACTTCTTGCTGGCTTAAAGCAAATTCCGTTTGAAGCCGTTTTAACGCTCTGGCCTCCTCGAGCGGGTTTAAATTTTCCCGTTGAATGTTTTCGATTAGCGCCATTGCAATAGCGGTCTCATCGCTAATATCACGAACAATGGCTGGTATTACATCAAGTGAGGCGATTTGGCTGGCTCGCCACCGCCTCTCTCCTGCAACGATCTCGAAGCGATCATTACCGATTGACCGAACAACGATAGGCTGCATAACCCCTTGCGAGCGAATGCTATCGGCTAATTCAGTCAATGCGGTTTCATCAAAATCAACGCGCGGTTGATACTTTCCGCGCTGCAGTTGCTCTAGTCTTAGTTGTCGCAAACTACCGTTGTTAGCGCCAATTGACTCCTGTTGAGAGTGACTCGCTATCGGCGCTTTAGCGAGTTCTGTGCCGAGTAGAGCATCTAGTCCTCGATTCAATTTTCGTTTTTTTTCGGTCATTAGTCAGTTCCAAACTCGCCTGCGTTATTGACGCCGCATAAACTCTTCAGCAAGTGCCATATACGCCCGAGCGCCTCTCGAATACCTGTCATACACGATTCCGGGCTGCCCATGACTCGGCGCCTCGGCCAGACGAACATTTCTAGGAATTACCGTGCGATATACCAAATTACCGAAGTGGCTGAACAGCTGTTCTGATACTTCCGACGTCAATGAATTACGGGGATCATACATCGTTCTGAGAATACCCTCGATTTCTAAATCGGCATTTACTGTTTCATTGATACGTCGAACACTACCCAGCAGTGCCGATAAACCCTCTAATGCGAAGTACTCGCACTGCATTGCGATAATCACTGATTGGCAGGAAACCATAGCATTGACCGTCAACATGTTGAGTGATGGCGGACAGTCGATAAGAACGATATCGTAATTATCTTGGCCTTGTAGCAAACCCTGTTTTAATCGCATTTCTTTGCCGTCGACCTGAATAAGCTCGACCTCAGCTGCTGTTAGATCGCCATTCGCTGGAAGCACAGAAAACCCACCAGTAGGCGACTCAACCGTGCACTCACGTAAGGTCGCCTCGGCTAACAACAGATCTAACACTGAAAAGTCGACCTTATTCTTCTCTATCCCCGACGACATTGTTGCGTTGCCTTGTGGGTCCATATCGACCAACAAAATACGCTGCCCCATTTGTGCAAGCGACGCTGCCAGATTAACCGTAGTGGTCGTTTTGCCTACGCCACCTTTTTGGTTTGCTATTGCAATGACTTTCATTTAGACCGCTCTACCCGTTTTAAGACAGCTAATTGCCTAACATCGTCTAACCCTGGAACCTGCAGTGTCACTTGCTCACACAACTGAATCGATGAGTCTAATAACGCTATTTCTGTGTCAATAGTTTGAGCTTTCATCGCCAGCCATACACCCGTCGAATTCAATAAATGTTCAGTCACTTTACACATGCGCTGCACATCCGAAAATGCTCTGGTTACCACCGCATCTGCCCTTATTTTGGGCTGGTATTCCTCTGCTCGGGACTCGATTATGTCAACGTTATCCAGCTGCAATTGCTGTCGGACTTGGTATAAAAACCGCGTTTTCTTCCCATTGCTATCGAGCAAAACGAAGTTCTTCTCAGGAAAACACAACGCCAGTGGTATGCCCGGTAGTCCTGCGCCAGTGCCGACATCACATATGCGCTGATACGGGGTCAAATGAGAAGCTATCGATAAACTATCCATCACGTGCTTGCTAACCATCTCGAGTGGCTGACGTACTGCTGTCAAGTTATAGGGCTTGTTCCATTTAGCCAATAAACTCAAGTATCGCTGCAGTGGCTCAGTAAGCGCTGCGTTAAGATTGAGAAAGGTAAGTCCAGACTGAATCTTTGCCTCTAAGCGATCAGCCATTGCTAACAACGCGATCAAGGTCTGAACGACTGTGCCGCTTCAAATAAACCAATAAAAGAGACAACGCTGAGGGTGTAACGCCTGGTATTCGACTAGCGCGCGCTAGATTACTCGGCTTGATCGCTGTCAGCTTTTGACAGATCTCGTTTGATAAACCCGACACCTCAGAAAAGCTAAAATCGGGCGGGATTAGCGTATCCTCGTGGCGTTTCAAGCGATCAATTTCGTCTTGCTGTCGCGCAATGTAGCCCGCGTATTTCACTTTCGTCTCGATATGGTCGGCCGTTGCCGAATCCAGAGCAACATCACCCTTAAGCCCTGCAACATCGCGATACGATAATTCGGGACGACGAACCAAGTCGGCCATCGAATATTCTCGCGTGATAGGCGACTTCAATTTCGTTGCTAGGCACTCCGCAGCGGGTGTTTCAGGGTGGATAAACGTGGCTTCTAATCGCACCAACTCCTGCTCGATCACCTGCCTTTTTTCTTTATATGCTTGCCAATGCGGCTCAGTAATAAGGCCAAGATGTTTACCTTTTGGTGTCAGGCGCTCATCAGCATTATCCTCTCTGAGTTGCAGTCGGTACTCTGCTCGAGAGGTAAACATGCGGTACGGTTCTTGCGTCCCTAAAGTCACTAAGTCATCGACTAAAACGCCGATATAAGCCTCATCTCTTCTAGGTTCCCAGGCGTCCAAATCGTGTGTGTATCGCGCTGCATTTATGCCGGCTAGCAGGCCTTGTGCGGCGGCTTCTTCATATCCTGTAGTGCCGTTTATTTGGCCTGCAAAAAACAATCCAGGTAGGTGTCGCGTCTGCAAGCTATGCATCAGATCTCTGGGATCAAAATAATCGTACTCGATCGCGTAACCTGGACGGGTGATGTGCGCGTTTTCAAGACCTGAAATGGAACGGACCATCGCATCCTGTACGTCAAATGGTAACGAGGTTGAAATCCCATTTGGATACAGTTCAGTTGTCGTTAAGCCCTCTGGCTCCAAAAAAATCTGGTGGTCGCTTTTATCGGAAAATCGATGAACCTTGTCCTCTATACTCGGACAGTAGCGCGGTCCAGTACCCTCAATGACACCACTATACATCGGCGATCTATCCAATCCGCCTCTGATAATATCGTGCGTGTCCTCGTTCGTCCTCGTGATCCAGCAACACACTTGTTGTGGATGTTGAGACGCCGAACCAAGCTGAGACATTACAGGTCTGGGCTCGTCACCCCATTGTTCTTGAAGTTTAGAGTAATCGACCGTATTACCGTCTATCCGCGGAGGTGTTCCCGTTTTTAAACGATCTATCCGTGGACACATCTCGCGTAATCGGTCTGCCAAGGTAATAACTGAAGCATCACCCATCCGGCCACCCAAGTGATTTTCGAGTCCGATATGGATTTTACCGTTAAGAAAAGTACCCGCCGTTAGCACACAGGCTGGTGCCGAAAAACATATTCCTGTCGCCGTAATAACACCAGAAACGGTATTACCCGTTAAACTAATATCATCAACAGCGTCCTGAAATATCGTTAAGTTAGGTTCAGCAAAAAGTATCTGTCGGATCGCATTTCGATAAAGCACGCGGTCTGCTTGCGCCCGAGTTGCTCTGACTGCCGGTCCTTTGCGCGCATTGAGCACTCTGAATTGAATGCCCGCCAAATCAGTCGCTCGAGCCATGGCGCCGCCTAAGGCGTCAATTTCGCGTACAAGATGCGATTTCCCTATGCCACCGATGGCAGGATTACAGGACATTTGTCCTAGCGTATCGATTGAATGCGTAATGAGTAGCGTACGCGATCCCGCCCTGGCCGATGCTAAAGCCGCTTCTGTTCCGGCGTGACCGCCGCCAACCACGATGACATCAAATGAACGAAGTGAACGCATATGTTTAGCTGCGATTCAAAAAGGAGGGGGAGTATACGAGTTTTTCTGGTGAAACTTAAATCGGGGCCTCTGTGAGGTAGCAGTATTTACACTCTTTAAAAACGGGACTTTGGTTTTTGTGCACTAATTTATCGGCGGCGCAGATTGCCGGTAATTTGAGAAAGAATCCGATTTTATTAGTCATTATTTATAATTCTTTTTAGAAGAATAGATACTTAGATGTTGTTGTTATTAGGGGCTAAAAAAATGTGGACAATCACGGTAATAGCGCGCTGTGCTTGCCTTTAAACCGATCACAACCCCGCTGATATGTGACGTAAAAAGGCACAATAATTAATGTATCAATGGTGGATATGTTGTCTCGTTGTTTTTCCTTTACGCGGTGCTCATTGTGCGCACAGACCTATAAACAGGGTTATCACCAAGAAATAAGCCGCAACAGTATGAAGTAAAGTCGAGCGTCGGGATGATCGGCGAATAATATCGGTTTGTGGATCAATGTGTGGAAAGCTAGGTGAACAAGTTCTTATTTACCTATGCAAAAACTGCTGAAGATTTCGCCAAGGATGTCATCGCTTGAAATCTTTCCTGTCAGCGAGTCGATAGCGGTTTGTACACTTTTTAGGTCTTCAGACAGTAACTCTGCTGCATTGTGGTCATTGAACCGAACTAAGCTCGCTTCAAGTAACCGGTGCGCGTCGCTTAATGCATCGATATGTCGCGCGCGCGCGCTGAATTCAGATTGATGTTGACCCTGTGAGAGTAGTACTTCGTCGATGGTGTCAATTAAGCACTCTACACCGAGGTTGTTGGTGGCACTTAAGGCGACACAGGGTTGGGCTACATCACAGTTAAAGCGACCTGGTTGTCGTCCGGATAGATCGATCTTATTGTGAATGTTAATTTTGATCGCATTGTCGGGTAACCAAGAACTATCGATGTGATTCGGCTGGCAGTCATCTACGACGTTTAAAACTAAATCAGCGGTCTGCGTACTGGCTTTGGCACGTCTGACCCCCTCTTGTTCTATGAAGTCGTTAGATTCTCGGATGCCTGCAGTATCAATGATGTCGATGGCTACAGAGCGCGTGATAATAGAATGCTTCAGAGTGTCTCGTGTAGTTCCAGCGACGCTGGTTACAATCGCTACATCGTCGTGTGCTAGCGCGTTGAGCAAACTACTTTTTCCTGCGTTAGGGGCACCAATAAGGACGGCCGAGTAACGCTGCGTTTTTCGTTGAGATGCTGACACCGTATCGAGCAGTTGCGATATGGTTTTGAGGCATTCTTGCAGTCGTGAAATGACGTCGTATTGACTCATAACATCGATATCTTCGTCTGGAAAGTCGATGGACGCCTCTGTCAGAGCACGCAGTTCAGTTAATGTTGCCGAGAGTTCGTCAACGAGTGCGGAGAAGGTACCTGACAGGGAGGCGGTAGCCAATGTGGCAGCAGTTTCTGTTTCAGCGTTGATCAGGTCGGCAATCGCTTCTGCCTGTAAAAGATCGATTTTACCGTTGAGAAAGCTGCGCTCCGAAAACTCTCCGGGCCGTGCTGACCTTGCACCAAGTTCGAGGCATCGTGATAACAACGAGTTGAGCACAATGTGCCCACCATGTGCTTGTATTTCGACTACGTGCTCGCCTGTAAATGAACGTGGTTTGGGAAAGTAAATGGCGAGTCCAGAGTCGATGGGGTCGTGGTTTTTAGAGAAAAAAGATCTGTAATGGGCGTATCTAGGTTGTAACTCGCTGCGGGTGAGGAGTTGCGCTATGTCGAGCGATTTGGGACCGCTTAGTCGAACGATACCAACTGGACCATTACCGCGGGGAGTAGCGATTGCTGCGATGGTGTCGGTATCTAAGGTAGTCATGTAAAGAGCGTCTAACGTGCAGCGGCACGCTCAATCTGCTTTGTGATGACGTATTGCTGCCCAAAGGATAAAAGGTTGTTGCACAGCCAATACAAGACTAACCCAGATGGAAACCACATCATTAGAAACGTAAATGCAATCGGCATATACATCATGACTTTAGCTTGGATTGGATCCGGTGGAGCGGGGTTTAAGCGCTGCATCAACCACATGCTAATACCCATGAGTATGGGAAGGATGAAGTAAGGGTCCATAGCAGATAAATCGTCGATCCAGAGCATAAATGGCGCGTGGCGGAGTTCTACTGACTCTAGTAATACCCAATAAAGCGCAATAAAAACGGGCATTTGAACCAGCATAGGTAAGCACCCACCCATGGGATTGATTTTCTCTTTTTTCCACAGCTCCATCATGGCCTGCTGTTGTTTTGCTTTGTCTTCGGCGTACTGATCGCGAATGCTTTGTATCTTTGGCTGCACCGTTCGCATTTTTGCCATTGACTTATAGCTAGCAGCGGATAGCTGAAAGAATACGAGCTTGATAATCAGGGTAAGAATAATGATTGATAAACCCCAGTTAATGACAAACTGTTGAATTAACGTCAGCAACCAAAATAATGGTTGCGCAAGCCACCATAGCCAACCGTAGTCGATAACAAGATCGAGGTTTTCGGCTAATGTAGCCAAAATCACTTGGTCTTTAGGTCCGATGTAGAGTGTCTGAGAAATCGCTGCGGAATCGCCTGGTGATATCTCGGTTGCTGCGTTCTTGTAGCCAATGACGTTGTCACCGTTTCTAAGTCGGCTTGCAAAAAAGTCATGTGTAGCAGTTTGTGATGGGATCCAGGCTGAGACAAAATAATGCTGCAGGATAGCGACCCATCCAGCAGGAAGATTTTTGGAAAACGGTTCGTCGTCGAGGTCAGAAAACTTTAGCTTGGTATACCGCTGGTCCGGCTGAGTGAGAGCGCCACCAAGGTAGGGGCTTACTCCAAGACCGACACTACCGTCAGGCGCTTCCGTGTTATCGCGCTTAAGCTGTGCAAACGATGTCACCGACATCACCGAATTACTGTCATTTACGATATCGAAGGTAACGTCGACGTCGTAACGCTCATCATATGCGGTAAACAATTTGTAAACACGCAAAGCAGAAGTTTGGTTACCTGCCCACGCTAGCGTGAGGGTTTTGCTACCGTCTGGATTGGTGCTTACCCCTTGGCTTACATACCGTGCCCGATTGTTGCTAGTGTCAATGCCGTCTCGGCCAATAAGGCCGCTTTGGGCCACGTAACGCCGCAACGCGTTATTTTCTAGGAGTCTAAAAGGTTGGTTGGGCGTGTCGATGCGGACAGGAAACTTAGGAAGAGACGCTGAAACAATGTCGCCGCCATTCGCTGTAATCACGAGTTCTAGCGCGTCAGTGTTTAGCGTATACGAGTCGCCTTCGCTGATTGGCAGTGTGAGATCTTTTTGCGGGGTGCTAACGGATGGGATACCGCCGTCGAGGGCGGGTGCAGTGGTCGATGTGGATTGCGGGGCGGTCTGTTCAATGGCATCAGCGTAGAAAGCGGTTTGCTGTTTATTGATCTCATTTGAATACTGGTTCCATTCAATGAGCAACATCAGCGATATAACAGCGCTGGTACTTATTAACACTAACCGTATTGGATCCATTACTTCCTCAGTATCAACGATCGTTTGATTTTAATGCGGTCACATTTTCTGGGACAGGATCATAACCGCCGTCGGCCCACGGATGACAGCGCGAAATCCGTTTTATGGCGAGAACAGCACCTAAAACAGCTCCGTGTTGGTTTATGGCTGCGATAGCGTAGGCAGAACAACTGGGGTAATACCGGCAGCGACTGCCGATCAGTGGGCTAATACAGACCTGATAGAGTCGAATAGGCAGCGTTAAAGCGCGCCTGATTAACGAACGAAGGTAAGCCATTTTCTACAGGCCTCGCGACGCGCGATCAAGTTTGCGCCAGATCCGGTCGAGGTCTCGCGTAAGCTCGTCATTGGATAATTCGCTGGCGCCCCGTCGTGCCATGAAGACTAAATCCATTGAGTTCGGTAAATGGTGATTTCGAAAATACTCTCTAACTAGGCGTTTCACGCGATTGCGTTGGCAGGCTAGCCGGATGTTTTTTTTTGCGACGATCACGCCTAATCTCGATGTATCACGTGCCGTAGATACGCTCAAAACTGTACCGGCAGAGGCGGAGGCGCGAAGAGTGGAGTTATCGAACACGCAGGAATAATCGCTGGCATTCAGGAGGCGCGAAGCCTTTGGAAACTGATGGGACATGTTCATGATGCCCCAGATCGCTTATGCCGATAAACGGAGACGGCCGCGAGCGCGTCGGCGGGCAAGGATCTTACGGCCGTTTTTTGTTGCCATGCGCGCGCGAAAGCCATGACTGCGCTTTCTCTTTAGTACGCTGGGTTGGAATGTACGCTTCATCGTTTGGGCCTGCCGTTTGTTGCGCTGTTCTTGGGGGGCGAGATTATAGGTAGCTACTCTACCGCTGGCAATACTTATTACGCCGAAAAGCCAGCCCCACGCTTGGCATGTGTTTTTTTCATATTTTTTTGCTGTTAGTAACCACTCACTCGAACAGGGTTGCTTCGGACTGTATTTAACCTTTTTGACGACGCGGGACGAGGTTTTTACCACATAAAAAACATAGGTTATACATAAGTTATACACACAAAAAATAAAATAATACTTGACCTTTTTGTTTTTAAAAAAGCCAAAATAAAAATCATAAAGCATTGATTTTAATGAGATTTATTTTTGTTGAACTGGAGATAAATGTGTGGATAACTATGTACACCCATGGCGTTTGGGCCGAAAGTTGAGCTAATAGCTCAGACTAAGCGGCAGGCGCATACTTAACCGCAGAGACTAATAACAACATGCAGCACATAATTTCTTCAACGCCGGCTTCACGTTCCAACGCTACACGATGGGCCCGATGTCTAGAAATGTTAAAAAACGAAGTCCCGGTAGTTCAATTTAACACCTGGGTTCGGCCATTGTCTGTGGTAGAGGAGGCGGCAGCATTTACTCTGCGCGCTCCCAATCGTTTCATCAGAGATTTTGTTGAGGAAAAATACAGTAACCAAATAAGCGCATGTTTAGCCGCAATCGACACAACACGCGATCCTGTACCAATTACCGTGATAACAGGCGTTGAGCAGGCATCACCGTTTTCTCGCATAACACCAGATGTCGATCGGGCTGGGTCATCGGCGCATAGCGATACTCGCATCGACGGCCACGGTGATTCGGCCGTATCGTCAAGCAGTCCTCAGGCTCGAGCTCCGGTGGCGCCCGCGGCGGTGTCCCCAGCGGTTGTAGCTCCAGCGGTAATAGTGCCTTCCCACCAGCACAATCTCGTTGATGGTTACACGTTCTCCAATTTTGTTGAAGGTAAGAGCAACCAACTTGCTATGGCTGCTGCGCAACAGGTGTCAGAGAGCCCGGGTGATTCGTATAACCCGCTGTTTTTATACGGTGGTGTTGGTCTGGGTAAAACGCACCTAATGCACGCCGTCGGAAATGCGCTGCGACAAAGAAAACCCGATGCAAAAATAGTGTACCTCCACAGTGAGCGGTTTGTTGCTGACATGGTCAAAGCCTTACAACTGAACGCAATTAATGACTTCAAGCGTTTTTACCGGTCGGTTGATGCCCTGTTGATTGACGATATTCAGTTTTTCGCAAATAAAGACAGAAGTCAGGAGGAGTTTTTCCACACATTCAATGCGCTGCTGGAAGGTGGTCAGCAGATGATTCTCACCTGTGACCGCTATCCTAAGGAGATCGACGGTGTGGAGGAGAGGCTAAAAAGCCGGTTTGGGTGGGGACTAACCGTCGCAGTCGAGCCGCCGGAATTAGAAACGCGTGTGGCGATTCTAATGAAAAAAGCAGAGCAATCTGGCATTGATATTTCACATGAGGCGGCGTTTTTTATCGCTCAGCGTGTGCGCTCCAATGTGAGAGAGCTCGAGGGTGCACTCAAACGCGTCATTGCTAGTGCTAACTTTACTGGTAGGCCTTTTGATATAGAGCTCATAAAGGAGAGCCTTAAAGACTTGTTGGCACTGCAAGACAAACAAGTATCGCTTGAAAACATCAAGCGGATTGTTGCGGAGTACTACAAGATCAAGTTGGCAGATCTACTGTCTAAGCGGCGAAATCGATCAATAGCTCGGCCGCGCCAGGTGGCAATGGCATTGTCCAAAGAGCTAACAAATCATAGCCTTCCTGAAATTGGCGATGCATTTGGGGGAAGAGATCACACGACAGTGCTGCACGCATGTCGTAAGATAGCGGAGTTGCGAGGATCAACGACGGACATTAGGGAAGATTATAAGAACTTACTGCGCTCGTTAACTACGTAATGGGGGCGCTGTAGGTCGGACAGGAGAGATCGTAAGGATGAAGTTTTCGGTATCGCGGGATGCATTGATTAAGCCGTTAAACCTTGTTGCAGGGGTTGTTGAGCGACGGCAGACATTGCCAATTCTGTCCAATGTGTTGCTTAGCTTGGAAGGCAACCGCGTGTCGCTTACGGGGACTGATCTTGAGGTCGAGCTCGTGGGACGCGTCGAGGTGGTGAATGAGGGGCCCGACGGTGATATTACTGTGCCAGCGCGAAAACTGGTTGATATTTGCAAAAGCCTCCCTGACGGCGTTGATATCGCATTTACTGTTGAAGATGGAAAGGTAACAGTCAAAGCTGGGCGGAGCCGATTTACGCTGTCGACGTTGCCTGCGGTTGAATTTCCTACGGTCGAGGCTGGTGAGGGTGAGGTAGAGCTTGAGTTAGCAAAGGGCTTAGTTCGTCAAATGATTGAGCGGACTGGTTTTGCAATGGCGCAACAAGACGTGCGGTATTACCTAAACGGCATGTACCTTGAAATAAAGGATAGTCGCTTGCGGTTTGTCGCAACAGATGGGCATCGATTGGCGTTATGTACAGCACCTAGCTCGGTGAGCGCCGATGATCGGTCAGTTATTGTGCCGCGCAAAGGGATTTTAGAATTGGCTCGGCTGTTAGATGGCGACGGCTCGGTGACCCTGAGCATGGGATCTAATCACATCAGAGCAAGTACCGATCAGTTCACCTTCACATCAAAGCTGGTCGACGGCAAATTTCCCGAGTACGAGAGAGTACTGCCGAGGTCGCCTGATAAGTCAGTCACAGGTGATCGGGCCGAATTGCGCCAGGCGTTTACTCGAACGGCTATCTTATCGAACGAGAAGTACCGCGGTGTAAGGCTGTCGCTCACACCGGGCTCTCTTGAGATAACTGCGAATAATCCAGAGCAAGAACAAGCGGAAGAGATGGTGCCAGTGGACTATTCGGGCGAGGCCCTGGAGGTCGGTTTTAATGTCAGTTATCTCTTGGATGTAATGGGCGTTTTGTCCGGCTCAAAGGTGCGTGTATCTCTTTCAGACTCTGCAAGTTCTGCGCTGATTGAAGACGGCGACGCCAGTGATTCTGATGTAGGACCGGAAGCACTGTACGTCGTGATGCCGATGCGGCTATAGGGTTATTTGCCGCGCCTTGATTACGCAGCTGGAAATCAATAAGCTCAGAAATATCAATGAGTTACATGTAGGCATGTCGTCCGGCGTCTCGTTGTTTCTGGGCCCCAACGGTGCTGGTAAGACCACAATATTAGACGCGGTCCACCTGCTCGGAACGGGGAAGTCGTTCACCACGTCGCAATCACTAAAGGCAATACAAGAGGGCTGCTCAGGCTTTCGGGTGGTGGGGCGGCTGCGCTTTGGCGGTTCCGAAACGGTTGTTGGATTGAGTCGCTTACGGGGTGGGGGTGGCGAGACCCGGTTGGCAGGCGGGCAGGTCAAGACGCTATCCACGCTGGCTCGCGAATTACCTATTGTGTTGCTGAATACAGATACCCTTAACGTTCTGCGCGAGGGCCCAGAGGCAAGGCGGCGGTTAATTGATCAGGTCGTGTTCCACGTGGAACAGTCCTATGGTGGTATTTGGCAGCGATATTCTCACGCGCTTAAACAGAGAAACGCGCTACTTCGTCGGGGCATTAGCGACGATAAGGCCTGGATCAGTGAGTTGGCCGCGCTTGGTGAGGAGTTGCATGCCGCTCGTGCAAGAGCGGCTTCGCTGCTTTCAGAGGCGCTGTCATCGGTAATAACGGCTATGAATTTGCGTTTGCCCGCGGTCCGATTGTCGTTGTCGTCGGGTTGGAAACAAGGCCTATCGTTGGCTGAGGCGCTTGAGGTGGGTCGGGTCGGTGACCTTCACCGTGGCTATACCCAAATTGGACCGCACCGAGGCGACCTTCACTGTCACGTGGGTGGGGTTTTGGCGCAGGATGGTCTATCTCGGGGTCAAATGAAGGTGTTGATGTCGGCGGTGAGGATAGCACAGGGCCGAGTTTTGGCTGAGGCAACTCGTCGCCCTCCCGTTTTTTTATTGGATGACGTGGGCTCGGAGTTGGATCCCGCTGGTGCCGAAGCTATTTTTTCATTGTTAGCAGCAAGTGGAAGCCAGGTGCTTGGGACCGCCGTGTTTTCCGGCGATATACCGACGTGGGTGGGTGATGGCGGTTGCCGCATGTTCCACGTGGAACAGGGAATGATCATAGACGCCAATTAAGTGGCATAATGCGCGTAGAGTTAAGGGAGATCACATGGAAGACAATACCTCAGGTGCCGAAGAGGCAAACTATGATTCATCAAGCATCAAAGTGCTCAAAGGGCTTGACGCTGTCCGTAAGCGACCTGGTATGTACATTGGTGATACCGATGATGGCACTGGTCTACACCACATGGTTTTCGAGATTGTCGATAACTCTATCGACGAGGCCTTAGCGGGTCATTGTAGCCAGATTGATATTGTGATTCACCCCGATGAGTCGGTGAGCGTGAGTGATAATGGTCGTGGCATACCGACCGAACAGCATGAAGAGGGCGTATCTGCAGCAGAAGTGATTATGACGGTGCTGCACGCGGGCGGTAAGTTTGACGACAACACTTACAAAGTGTCAGGGGGATTGCACGGTGTGGGTGTGTCGGTGGTCAATGCGTTGTCAGAAGAGCTTCGTTTGACGATACGACGTCAAGGAATGCTTCATGAGCAAGTATATCGGCATGGTGTTCCTGATTCGCCACTCGCGGCTATTGGTGAAACACAAGAGTCGGGCACAGCAGTTCGGTTTAAGCCATCTGGTGACACGTTCTCAAATATTAAATTTCACTTTGATATATTGGCTAAGCGTCTGAGAGAGTTGGCCTTTTTGAATTCAGGGGTCAAGATAGTTCTATCCGATGAGCGAAGTGGGCAGAGCGAAACCTATTGTTACGATGGTGGTTTACGTGCCTTTGTTGACTTCTTAAATCACGCGAAAACTACGATTAATAAGGTGTTTCATTTCGAAGCCACTAATGATGACGGCGTTGGTGTGGAAGTGGCGCTTCAGTGGAATGACGGATATCAAGAGAATATCTTCTGTTACACCAATAATATTCCGCAGCGCGACGGTGGCACACACCTCGCTGGATTTCGTTCAGCGCTGACGCGTGGTTTAAATGGCTACATAGAGAGAGAAGGGCTTGCCAAGAAGGAGAAAGTTAGCACTACAGGCGATGATGCTCGAGAAGGTCTGACCGCGATTGTGTCCGTTAAAGTGCCGGATCCAAAGTTTTCTTCACAGACTAAGGACAAGCTAGTCTCCAGTGAGGTTAAGCCGATTGTAGAGCAGGCTATGGGAGCGGCATTCGGTGAGTTTTTATTAGAAAACCCGGGTGAGGCTAAGCTGATCGTCGGGAAAATGCTTGACGCTGCAAGAGCCCGCGAAGCGGCGAGAAAGGCACGGGAAATGACACGACGCAAGGGTGCTCTGGATATTGCTGGCTTGCCTGGGAAGCTAGCAGACTGCCAAGAGCGCGACCCGTCGCTCTGTGAGATATATTTAGTGGAGGGCGACTCCGCTGGTGGGTCAGCCAAGCAAGGCCGAAACAGAAAGTTTCAGGCCATCTTGCCGCTTAAAGGCAAAATTTTGAACGTAGAGCGCGCTCGCTTCGATAAAATGCTGGGTAATGCAGAGGTAGGCACGATTGTTACGGCGCTGGGCTGCGGCATTGGCAAGGACGAGTTTGACCCCGATAAGCTCCGTTATCACCAGATTGTCATTATGACGGATGCAGATGTGGATGGCTCACACATTAGAACCTTACTTTTGACGTTCTTTTTCCGCCAAATGCGTGAGTTAGTGGAGCGAGGCCATGTGTATATTGCTCAACCTCCGCTCTACAAGTTAACGCGTGGTAAATCGAGTCAGTATCTAAAAGATGAAGAATCCCTAGCGGAGTACCTCACTAATGCAGCATTAATCGATACCGCTTTGTTTAAGGATGAGTCAGACGACGGTGTGGTGGGTGAAGCGTTAGCTGATATCGTGTCTCGGTATCAGCAAGCACAGTTGACCGTTGAGCGTCTTAGCCGTGTTTACTCGCCAGATGTGCTGTGGGAGTTAGTCTATACACCGAGTTTGGCTGCTGAAGATATGGGTGACGAGGCGGCGGTAATCGCCTTCTCAGAGCGATTAAGTGAGCGCTTACTATCAATAACAGGCAGTAATGTTAAGTTCGAATGTTTGATAAGGCGTGATCCAGAGCGCGGAAATTATTATGTAGTTGTTCGTCGGACCGCCCACAGCGTGGCGACTGACATCGTGCTTGGATATAACTTATTCAGTTCAAACGAGTACCAGCAGCTGACTGAATTGGGCGCTATTCTTAAGGCATCAGTGACTCCTAACAGTTACGTTAAGCGAGGCGAGAAGGTGTTTGCGTCATCGGATTTTTCAAACATCATGGGTTGGCTGCTTGATGAGGCACGTCGGGGATGCTCCATCCAACGATATAAGGGTCTCGGCGAGATGAATCCCGATCAACTGTGGGAAACGACTATGGATCCCGGTGCCCGTCGTATGTTGCGGGTAACGATTGAAGATGCCATTCGTGCCGATCAAATGTTTATGACGTTAATGGGAGATGATGTGGAGCCGCGTCGTGAGTTCATTGAGACGAACGCGTTAGCGGTTGCTAATTTAGACGTCTGAAACTCCGGGTGGCTGTTATTTTTCGCCGCCACCCTTTGGTTTTGTCTTCGTTTCCTCCGACTTATCCGTCGCCAGCGAGAGATGGCTGGCGTCTGTTTGATCTGGCAAAACGTCTAAACCGTCTGGAAATGCCTTCGTCACGCGCGTCGAAAGAGATTGGAAACGATCGACCTTGCCGTGCAGTCCCTGCCGGCCCACCAAACTTTTGACCGTTTCGTTGTATCGCTTGGTCGTTTGCGATAGCGAGGCGCCAACGCCTTCCAAGCGCTCAGCAACAAGACATACCGCATTGAAGATATCACCGGCGCGATCGCTAATTTCCTGAGCCTCTGCATTGCTTCGCTCGACCATCCAAAGATTCGCCACGGTCCGTAAGATGGGCATGAGTGTGGTGTGTGACACCAAAATGACGTTCTTACGGTACCCATAATTAAAGAGGTCTCGCTGGGTTCTCATAATCTCGATATACGCTGGTTCAACCGGCATAAACATCAATACAAAATCGGGGCTCTGTAAGCCGGCTAAATTTCCATAGTCCTTATCCGATAGTTGGTCGATGTGTCGTTTTACGGCATTTGCATGGGCGCTTAGATGTTGGGAGCGTGCTCCGTCGTCCTCTGCCGTAATAGCGCGCTCGTAATCCACAAGCGATACTTTACTGTCGATAACCACGTGTTTTTTCTGTGGTAAATAAATGACAAAGTCGGGGAGTAACCGCTGCCCATCGTCACCTTTAAACGCCTGCTGCGCCTCATAATGTTCACCACGGCGAAGTCCAGCCAGCTCGAGGGTGCGTTCGAGCTGGGTCTCACCCCAGTTACCGACCAGTTTTTTGTCACCTTTTAAGGCCTGAGTAAGATTGTTCGCTTCTGACGACATTTCCTGACCGACGTCATGAAGTTGCTTGATTTGGGTTTTAAGCGCTGCATTCTGACCCGTGAGATCGGTATGAACTTGGTTAACCCTGCTTTGAAATCCGTCGATCTTCTGCGATAAAGGCTTAAGTATTTGATCGAGGGACTCTTGATTTCGCGTCGAAAGTGCTCGTTCGCCTTGACTGACAAGAGCCTGCGCTGTCTTTTCAAACTCGAGCCGAAGCATCTTCTTCGCGTCGTCTAACAGTGCAATTTTCTCGGCATGCTCAGTCTCTTTAGTCGCCAGCGTTGCCTTAAGCCCCTCTTCCCGCCCCGACGTCATGACTAACTGTTGATTTAAATCTGCGAGTTGCTGCCGTAATGTGCGAATTTCTTCGTGTGCAATGTCTGCTCTGATGAGGGCTTCGGCTACCGATTCTCGATAGCTGTGATGTCGATGCCGAAGGTAACCGATGATTAAAGCCGACAGACCTATCAGTGTAAGCGCGACGATAAGGGGGGTGGAGAGCACGCTCGACTAGACCTTAACGAGCCAGCACTGCAAGGTCGGCTACCTGTAGGAACTGACCCCGTAAATCCTTGAGCAGTGCTAGGCGGTTTAGACGCACTGCGGTGTTTTCCGCGTTCACCAACACACTATCAAAAAACTGATCCACGTCGTCTCTAAGAGCTGACAGGTGGGCCAGCGCTTTAGCATAATCGCGCTCGGCTACAGCGCCGACTAGCGCCCTCTTACAATCGTCCAGAGACGCGTGTAAGGCAATTTCCGCCGGTGCATCGAAGTACGACGTATTTATCTCAGGTACTAGCTCATCCACTTTCGCTAGGATATTAGCAACCCGCTTGTTGGCGGCCGCCAGAGCATCGGCAGCCTCGGAGCCGGCAAACTCAGCCACAGCGAGCGTACGAAGATCGATGTCGCCTAAACTTTCAGTCCCAACTGACGTGACACTGCGGAGTGTGTCGATTGAGATACCCTGCTCTTCATAGTGGGCAGGTAATCTATCTAGCAAATAGGCTTTTACTGTAGTAACGACGTCGGCGCTTAGCTGACCCGTAGCAAAGGATTGCGCTGCAATTGTTAGCACCGCATCAAGGCGTGCGTTTGGCGCAAAGGCCAGTAGGATTCGAATCGCGGCCAGAGACGCCCGCCTCAATGCAAAGGGGTCCTTTGAGCCGGTAGGCGACTGACCGATCCCAAAGATGCCTACCAAGGTGTCCAATCGATCGGCCAATGCCAAGCTCGCTGACTCCGGTGTGGTTGGGAGCGTATCGCCCGAGAACTTTGGCCAATAATGCTGCTCGATAGCATCTGCGACCGCCTCAGCCTCGCCGTCATGAAGTGCGTAGTGGCGCCCGGCTATTCCCTGCAGCTCCGGAAACTCGCCGACCATATCTGACACAAGATCCGCCTTAACAAGGGCACCAGCAGCCTTAACGGTCTCCTCTGAGGCATTTAAATGTGCACACAGCGCTAGGGCAACGTGTGAGATCCGAGCCTGTTTATCTGCCAGGGTACCTAAATCACGTTGAAATAAGACACCATCGAGGCGCTCTGCTTTGTTCGCCAACGTTGTTTGTTTATCAACATTAAAGAAAAACGCGGCATCGGCTAACCGTGGGCGAATTACTTTCTCGTTGCCATAAATCACCGACTGCGGATGACTACTTTGTATATTCGATACTGTGATAAAGGCCGGCACCAACTCTCCATCTGCGTTTTCAATGTGAAAATACTTTTGATGTTCTCGCATAGATGAGATTAAGGCTTGGCGAGGTACCTCTAAAAACGTTTCATCAAATGAGCCTCGCAATGCCACCGGCCACTCGACAAGCCCCGCAACTTCGCTGAGCAAACCGTCGTCAATAACGACGCGCTCGTTGCTAGATGCCAAGGCCTCAACTTGTTCCTTGACCATGCGTTTACGCTCTTCGACTGAGGCAATAACAAACTGGTCTCGCAGCGTTTTTTCATAGGCATCTGCATGAGGAATTTCAACAGCGTCATCGCCGTGGAAGCGATGGCCGCGCGACACCCTGTCAGATTTCAAGCCAAACAGTGACACATCAAGAGAGCGTTCGTTACACAGCAGTACCAGCCATTGAACCGGGCGCAGAAATTCGTGTCGTTCCCGACCCCAGCGCATGCGTTTCGATACTGGAATTTGCGCCACAGCCTGGCTCACGATAGCGGGCAATACGTCAGAACACACCGCGCCAGTTGCTGTTTTGCTGACGCCCAGTCGATCGCCCTTCTCTGTTGGGATGGTCTGCAGGTCCTCTGGGTCCAACCCCTGCTTCTTGGCAAACCCTATAGCTGCCGGCGTCCACTCACCATCCGCGGTCCTCGCTGCGGTGACAGGTGGCCCCAATACTTCTTCATGGCGGTCAGCGGCTCGTTCGGCCACATTCTGAATGACGACGGCTAGCCTGCGAGGTGTTGCCAGTACTCGAGCATCGCCCGCCGATAGGCCGTAATGTTGCAGGCCGCTTAGCATGGCACTGCCCAACGACCTCGCCATCGCTTCGTATTCTCCAGCCGGCAGTTCCTCTGTTCCCAGTTCAAACAGCACAGTACTGGAAGTCATACTTGCCCCTCCTCGGCTAATGCAGACAGGGCTGCTTTTGCCAGGTCGTCATCGGCTAGTGGGAAGCCGCGCTTCGCACGTGACAGGACATATCCTTTGGCAACTAGGCGAGCTAATGTCCTAACGCGGAGTATGTAGCGTTGACGCTCAGTCACCCCAATGGCGTGGCGTGCATCTAGGAGATTGAAGGTATGCGATGCCTTCATAACAAACTCATAAGCCGGCAGCGGTAGCGCCAACTCAACCAGTCTTTGTGCCTCTTTTTCATAGAAATCAAATGAGGCAAATAATTGGTCCGTATCGGCCTGCTGAAAGTTGAATGTCGACATCTCAACTTCGTTTTGGTGAAAGACATCACCATAGGTAATCGTACCGGTTGGCGTCTCTGACCAAACGAGGTCATAAACCGAGTCAACATCTTGAAGATACATGGCAAGGCGCTCTATGCCGTAGGTAATCTCACCCGTGACAGGCAGACATTCAAGCCCACCTGCTTGTTGAAAATAGGTGAACTGTGAGACTTCCATGCCGTTCAACCAGACCTCCCAGCCAAGACCCCACGCGCCGAGCGTCGGTGACTCCCAATTATCTTCCACAAATCTGATGTCGTGCTCTAAGGGATCTAAGCCGAGACGCCGTAAACTAGCGAGATAGAGTTCCTGAAAATCCGCTGGTGATGGCTTCATCACCACTTGAAACTGGTAGTAATGCTGCAGGCGATTTGGATTTTCCCCATACCGTCCATCCTGAGGGCGACGGCTTGGTTGAACGTAGGCGGCATTCCAGTTCTCAGGACCCAAGGCTTTTAAAAATGTAGCGGGATGGAAGGTGCCGGCACCCACTTCAAGGTCCAGCGGTTGTAAAATCACACAACCGTTTTCGCCCCAGAAGCGTTGCAGCTCCAGAATTAGCTCTTGGAAACTTAATGAACTCACTGCACTGTCCTGATATACCGATCGACGAAGTATACAGCGGCCAGCACTGGCATAATATGCAGGAGCCCGGCGAATTAAGCCTATATCGATGCCAAAAAATCGCAATTCATGCACATTTCGACTGAAAGATGGCGCTGCAGCTGTCGTCTTGCGCGGCGTACTGCAGCTGTCCGCGCTGTTTCCGCTGGAGGTTGCGCGCGGCTTTGGACGTTTGGTAGCCAAATTAATATATCGTGCGAACACGTACCCAGTCAGAGTAGTCCGCACAAATATTGCATTGGCTTATCCCGACTGGACCGACGATCAGAGGGAGGAGTTGGTCCGCGACGCTGTTGTTGAACAGGGTGCGCTGTTATTGGAGTTGGGACATGTCTGGCGTCGACCGCTCGCTTATGTGGTCTCTCGGTTGCGGGTGGTAGGTATTGAGCATCTGGACGCCGCTGCCGCTCACGGAAGCGGCGTCCTAGTGTTAGCGCCACATGTTGGCAACTGGGAGGTAATACCCTATCACTTGGTTACCCAGGGTGAATTTTTGGGCTTGTTTGAACCACCGAAGTTGCCGTCAATTGGTGAGGTTGTCTTGAAGGCGAGACAACGCCCTGGGGGCGCGTATGTACCAACGACGCCGAGAGGTCTGGTCCAGCTGGTTAGGCACTTTAAGCGCGGTGGTCTAACAGGGATCTTGCCTGATCAAGTACCATCACATGAGTCGAGCGGCTTAAACGTACCGTTTATGGGCGTGGAATGTTTTACGGCGAGTTTATGCGCCAATTTATTGTCGAAATCGGGCGCAGTGGCCGTCATGGCTGGTGTCTTTCGGGTCAAGGGTGGTTGGGAGCTTTGCTATTTGCCTGTATCCACAGACGTCTACAATGACGATTTAGATTGTGCTTTACGGGCGATAAACAGTGATATTGAGCACCTTATATCCAAACGAGAAGCGCAGTACCAGTGGTCTTATAAACGTTTTCGAACACTGCCCAAAGGCATGACTAATCACTACGCTGGTTTGAAAAAATCGAAGAGAGGTCCTTCGACATGAACGTGTATACCGGGAAAATTCTAGGCACGCTACTGGGGTTCCTCGCTCTTGGCGTCATAGGAGGGCTGGTTGGTTTCTTCGTGGGCCACTTATTTGATTCGGGCTTAGTGCGCGCCATTCGGATGACAGGACCAGACGGTCTTCATGCATTGCAGCAGGAGTTCTTTGATACCACCTTCGTCATGTTGGGTTACGTAGCAAAAGCGGACGGTAGAGTATCGGAGTCCGAGGTAGCGCAGGCAGAGGCGATGTTCGCCCAGTTGCGGCTGACGCCATCGCAAAGGGCATCCGCAATTAAACGTTTTAAGCGGGGTTCTGAACCCGAGTTTGACCCTTCAGAAGAGCTTGCGCGTTTTAGGCGAACCGCATCACTTCGACCTCAAACGTCACAAACACTCATGCTTTTTTTAGTTGGTATGGCCTTGGCAGATGGACGTTTGGACACGGCTGAGCGGGAGACTTTGTCGCGTGTTGCGCGCATGCTGGGAATGTCCGATGCGGCTCTGCAGCGGATTATCAGCATGGTGGCGGCACAGGCGAATTTTGGGAACCAGCGGCAGCAGCGACAACAATATCAGCCGCAGCGCAGTCAGCTGTCAGACGCCTATGAAGCGCTCGGTATTAGTGCAGATGCTGACGACCGAGCATTGAAAAAGGCATATCGCCGCTTGATGAGCGAAAATCACCCGGATAAGTTAAGTGCCAGAGGTGTACCTGAGGAGATGGTGGCTCTTGCGACTCAGCGCTCACAAAATATCACTGCGGCATATGATGTGATCAAGGCGTCGCGTGGTCTGAAGTAGTATCAGCGCGTGATCAAGGGCGCCAGAAAGTTGGCGTGAACAGAATCAACAACGTAAAGATCTCTAGCCGCCCAAGTAGCATGGCAACACATAAAATGACTTTGCCTGGATCGGTGACTGACGCGTAATTGGCGGAGACGGATCCAAGACCAGGCCCCAGATTGTTAATCGCTGCTGTCACAGCACTCGTCGCCGATAAGAAATCTAGGCCAGTTGCCAGCATACAAAGCACCAGGATAAATGCCGAAAACATATAGACGGCAAAAAAACTCCAAACTGCGCTCACAACTTCAGGTCTGACTCGTCGGTGGTCCAACTTTAGGGGAATGACGGCGTTGGGGTGTAAGAGCTGTTTTAGTTCGCGGCGCCCTTGACGGAAGATGAGCAGGATCCGCATGGCTTTCATGCCACCCCCTGTTGAGCCCGCACAGGCGCCCATGACGCTCAACATAATTAAAAATGTCGGTAAGAACGAGGGCCAGAGCGAAAAATTGTCGCTCGCAAAACCCGTGGTTGTGGCAATAGAAATGGTTTGAAACATACCGTGCGTGATGGCCTTTTCGACCGGCAATATATTCATGAACACGAGCGTTGCGCAGGTAACACAAGCCGCGATGAGTACCATCCAAGAAAAGAACTTCGTTTCAGAGTCGAAACGGTAAATTTGCGGATTGCGCTTCGTAACAGCGATGAAATGCAAACCAAAATTAACCGCACTGATAAGCATAAACAGACAGGCAATGAGCAAGATAATATCGCTGTCGAAATAACCCATGCTCGCATCATGGGTGGAGAAACCGCCGATAGCGATGGTCGAAAAGGCGTGACAAACAGCATCGAACATCGTCATACCCGCAGCGTAATAGGCAGCAGCACAGGCCACGGTCAATCCCAGATAAATGCTAAAAAGCGCTTTTGCTGTAGATGTAATTCTCGGGGTTAGTCGACTGTCTTTAGCCGGACCCGTACTTTCGGCGCGATATAGCTGAACGCCACCAATTCCCAGCATCGGTAGTACAGCGACGGCGAGAACAATAATGCCGATACCTCCCAGCCATTGCAGCAGCTGGCGATATAGCAGAATCGATGGCGGTAATGAGTCTAAACCTGCCAGCACGGTCGCGCCTGTCGTAGTTAGTCCTGAGACTGATTCAAAAACGGCATCGAACACTGACACGCTCATAGCATCGCTGAGGAGAAAAGGTAACGATCCGTATAAACCAAGGACTATCCAGAAAGCTGCTGTGACGAGGAAGCCATCTCGAATTTGTAGTTCAGAGTTAACGCGCTGTGTAAGTAGGTACAGTACGACACCCGATATAGCTGTTGCGGCGAATGCTTGTCCAAAGACCGAGGCAGTTCCGTCGTTTTGAACCCAGCCCAACAACATTGAAGGGAGGGTGCCAAGACTGAATAGCATGAGGAGCAAGCCCACAATCCGGATGCACAGCCCGATATTCATGTGATGAAGCTACCACCTACCGTGAATAGTTTTTCGACTAGGCTGATCTTCGATGGATCAGTCAAAAATAAGATGACGTGATCGTTCTCTTCTACAACGATATGTCTGTGCGCAATGATAACCTGCTCGTCTCGCAATATAGCCCCGACAGTAGCGCCGGGCGGCAGGTCTAGCTCATCAAGTCGTCGCCCCACCACCTTTGAGGTTTTAGGGTCGCCATGGGCCGTCATTTCGAGGGCTTCGGCGGCACCACGGCGAAGGGAATGGACCGTACTGATGTCCCCTTTACGCACGTGCGTCAACAGACTACTGATCGTAATTTGCTGTGGCGAGATAGCAATATCGATCTCCTGTCCCACCAGTTCAGCGTAAGCTGAGTTGGTAATGAGCGTAATGACTTTTTTTGCGCCCAGCCGTTTGGCAAGCATCGACATCATGATGTTTGACTCACCATTATTGGTCAGTGCACAAAACACGTCGGTGTTTTCAATGTTTTCTTGCTGCAAGAGTTTTGAGTCGTTCGCCGTTCCGTTCAGTACGATGCTTTCTTCGAGCTCCTCGGACAACACGCGACACCGATCATAGTTGAGCTCGAGTACTTTGACTTGGTAATCGCGTTCCAAACGTTTGGCCAGCGCAGCCCCAATTTTGCCACCACCGGCAATCATCACGCGCTTGTAAGGCTCATCGAGTTTTCGCAGCTCTGACGTAACCGCCCTAATGTTCTCACTTGCCGCAATAAAAAAGGCCTCATCATCAGGCTCAACGACGGTGCTACCCTCTGGGATAATGGCGCTCTCAGATTTACGGAAGATAGCGGCTACGCGTGTATCGACACTGGGCATGTGCTCCCTAATTTCTTGCAGTTCTCTGCCGACGATAGGTCCGCCCTTCACCGCTCGCACTGCCACTAAACGGATGTTACCGCCGGCAAAATCTAGCACCTGCAGGGAGCCCGGATTCAAAATTAGCTGGTGAATGGCGTCTGTGACTAGATGTTCTGGGCTGATTGTGACGTCGACGGGAATCGCGCCTGATCGGAACAGTTTTTTATCCTCGTTGAGGTAATCCACCTCGCGAATTCGACATATTTTTGTCGGTGTGCGGTACAGGGTGAACGCAATAGCGCAGGCAAGCATGTTGACTTCGTCACTATCTGTGACCGCAATCAACATGTCGGCATCTTCAGCGCCGGCTTCAGCCAGTGTGGTGGGTTTGGAGGCATCGCCTTTGACGGTTCGGATATCAAGGCGCTCTTGCAATTGGCGCAAAGCCGCATCCGAGTTGTCGACCACGGTGACGTCATTCTGCTCATCGGCGAGGTGCTCTGTAAGCGTGCCGCCGACTTGTCCGGCCCCTAATATGATGATCTTCACGACGCTACCGATTCCTTAGACAACCGATCAGTAAAGAACGATTGATCTGTGCCGTTTCAATCGGAATGGTACTCCGATTTTCCGCGAACTCCAGATCAATGGCGATTTTCCCGTTCAGGCAGTTCTCGCTATGACTTTATGAGCAACGAATAGTACAAACCGTCGCCCCCGTCGACAGACGGGATGACTTGTTGACCAAAGCGCATGTCGATGCCAACTGTCATCGGTAGTGGTGAGACGGAGGCATTGGACTCGCGCGCTATGAAGGCATCGATGACGGCATCATTTTCCTGGGGAAGCAGTGAGCAGGTCGCGTACAAAAGCTGACCACCTGCTGCTAGCTGTAGCCAAGCAGACTGCAGTAGTTCGAGTTGCAGTGATGCAAACTGCTCGACATCTGCCCTTGTCCGAATAACTTTGACATCGGGGTTTCGTCTCATCACCCCTGTCGCCGAACACGGTACGTCGAGCAAAATAGCATCGAATAGCTCGTTCGCTAGAACCTCTGACAGACAGCGTGCATCCCCCAGGACTGTTCGAACATTGAGGTTAAGCCTGGCCGCATTTTCCGTGACTTTGCCAAGCCTTGCTTCGGAGACATCCATTGCCGTTACGCGAGCCCCGCGTTCAGCCAGGTGGCAGGCCTTGCCACCGGGTGCAGCGCAGGCATCAAGCACGCTCATGTCGGCTGTAATCGACAGTAAGTTGGCTGCGTGTTGCGCTGAAGCATCTTGAACGCTGGAGAATCCCTCTTCAAACAGCGGAACCTGATTGACTGGCATCGGTTTTACAAGCGTCAACGCGTTCAAACCGACATCAATAGACGCGACCTCGGCATCCGACAGGAGTACTTGGTAGTCCTCCCTGGACATACGTAGTTGATTAACTCGCAGTGTCAAGGGAGGTCGGCTTTTGCTCGCCCGGCCAATCTGTTCGAGTTGAGCTGGATAGGTTTTTGCAAGCAACTTAAACAACCACCCAGGTAGGGCTGCACGCTCGGACTCACCAAGTGAAGCCAACATCGCATCTCGATCACGTTGATATTGCCTGAGGCAACCGTTGACGAGACGACTAGCCCACCGCTTGCCAAGCTGCTCGCAGCAATCTACTGCTGCCGACACGGAGGCGTATGCGGGAGTATTGCCCTCGTCGAGTTCATACATGCCCAGGATAAGTACGGCCTCTAGCACCGAATCTTTCGCTTTTAATGGCCGGTCTAGGACTTGTCGAACAACGCCTTTGTAAAGCGGCCAGAGCCGAAGCGTGCCGTAGACTAACTCACGTAAAAACGGACGCTCACCCGTCGCTACTGTGTTTTCAGCATCGCTATACACTGTGTTTAACGAGCCGCCTCGAGCCACCTCATCAATTAGACTGGCAGCGACAGCACGAACCGATAGGTTCATGTGCTTTTGTGCTCAAAGCACGATCCACGAGAAAAGCTTATCTGTTGACCGTTGATGATATCTGCGATCGACATGGGCTTTTTGTTGGGTAATTGCAGTCGGGTAATCGTTACGGCGCCGGCGCCGGTTTGAACTTTGAGGCCTGTTTTGTCAGAGCTGAGAACCGTACCTGGGGGCGCAAACAATCCGCCATCACCTGAGCCGTCAGATGTATCAGCAACCGCCTCCCAAAGTTTGATGCGCTGCCCATCGAGTGAGGTGAAACACACCGGTGCGGGATTAAACGCGCGTACTTTTCGCGCGATGACCTCGGCCGGCTCGGCCCAATCGATCATAGCCTCGTCTTTTGTAATTTTGTGGGCATAGGTAACGCCCTCACTCGGTTGCGCAACCGCTGTGCTTTGCAAAGAGTCGAGCAAGTTGAGTGCACTGACGAGCGTTTCTGCGCCCAGTCGCTGGAGATCATAGGTTAGGGATCCGGTCGTATGACTTGGCTCGATGGGCATTTTTGCGGTCATTAACATGTCACCCGTATCGAGCCCGGGGTCCATCTGCATGATCGTTACGCCGGTCTCTGTATCACCGGACTCTATAGCGCGATGAATGGGCGCTGCGCCGCGCCAGCGTGGCAGCAGCGATGCATGAACGTTGATACAACCCTGTTTTGGTAGTGCAAGAATTGGGAGTGGCAGTATTAGCCCATAGGCAACCACAATGAGCAGGTCAGCCTCTAACTCAGCCAATACGGCGACCTCGTCTTGCGTCTTTAAACTGGCGGGTTGAAGCACAGGAAGCGAATGCGATAGCGCCACCTGTTTTACGGCGGATGCGGTGAGTTGTTTGCCCCTGCCTGCGGGTCGATCCGGCTGGGTATAGACCGCCACCACATCATGGCGTGATGAGAGGACAGCCTCTAGGTGCGCTGCCGCGAAAGGCGGTGTACCCGCGAAGACGACCCTGAGTGGTTTTGGCATAATGAATTATGCTCTGCGCCGCTGTTCTTTTTCCAGCCGTTGTCTGATCCGTTGCCGTTTTAGGGGGCTCAAGTAGTCGACAAATAACTTGCCTTGCAGGTGGTCCATCTCGTGCTGCAAACACACGGCTAACAAGCCAGTCAGCTGTTCATCGATGACATTGCCGTTGCGATCGAGCGCCTTTACCGTAATAGCCTTTGGTCTCTCGACGGACTCACTAAAGCCCGGAACCGACAAACAACCCTCTTCAAACCCCTCTAGTGAATCATCGGTAATCTTGACCTCAGGATTGATAAATACACGAGGTTCAGTGCGATCACTCGACAGATCGATCACGATGACTTGCTCGTGAACATCAATTTGCGATGCGGCCAGCCCAATACCGTTGGCGTCATACATTGTCTCAAACATATCATCGATTAGGATTTGGATTCGCGTGTCCACCACATCAACTCGCGCTGCGCGCGTGCGCAAGCGCGGATCTGGAAACTCAAGTATCTTTCTTATGGCCATAGTGTCTGCTCAGGCGTTGCAATGGATAAAAATGCGGTCAAATGCGCGCTTGGGGCCTTGTAAGGAGCTACATGCCGGCGCAGACTCATCATTATACCGCTAAGTCGCGATACGCCAATCGTCTTGCGTTTGTGGCTTGCTGTGTGCCGAAAACAGAGGTCACGCGTTCTAAGGGTCGTTCATGCACAAACAAACTGGTAGCAAAGGATGTTTTCGTTGTTTGGTCGGGTTGTACCGCCTAGCGTTGATCCTGTTGTCACTCAGTCTGCCTTCGGTTGCTCAGGCGCAGAGCACTATTCCTAGTCTTGCTCCTAATCTTGCAGACAGCGCCCCCGACACTTATGTTGTTCAACAAGGCGATACCTTGTGGGATATTTCAGCCTTATTTCTCGATGAACCTTGGCGCTGGCCTGAGCTTTGGTCGGTAAACCCCGACGTGCGAGACCCAAACCTCATATACCCGGGCGATGTACTCTATCTGCGATGGGACAACGGAACACCCGGTGTTTACCTATCAGATCGCCCCCGAGTCGGCGTCACCAAGTTATCTCCAAAGATTAGGACTCGACCGCTCGTCTCAGCGATCTCAGAGATCCCGCGAGATGTTATCGACCCCTTTATTGCATATCACCGGTTCGAAACTGAGCTCGACACTTCCCGCTTTGCGCGAGTCCTCGGGGGTGCTGACGGCAGGTTGATTTTTGGGCTCGGTGACAGCGTTCATGTGGCCGGTAACCTTGAGTCAGATATCACGCACTACGATGTGGTCAGGTTGTCAGAGCGGTTGACGGACCCTGTCACCGGTGAGGTCTTGGGTCAGTTGTTAATGTCAGTCGGTCGGGTTGCACTCTCTCGAGCAGCAGCTAATCAACGTGAGGCGAGTCGTTTCGACGTTATCGGTACGCGGGAGGAGATTCGAGCAGGAGATGTTTTACTGCCAGTTTATGACGGTGAGGTTGTGTCGCTATTTAAGCCCCGTGCTCCCGACAAACCAGTCACATCCGGCGCTATTCTTTACGTTGACGGCGGCGTATCCCAGATTGGCGCTTTGGATGTTGTTGCCACTAACTTAGGTCGGGTGGATGGGGCTGAGGTCGGTCATATCTTAAGTATCACCAAACAAATAACGAAAATGCGAGATCCAGAGACTGGCGAGATCTTATCTTTGCCCGTTAAACCCGCGGGAACCCTGATGCTATTTTCGGTTCATGATCAAGCGAGCTTTGGTTTGGTTTTGGCTGCAAATCAGCCTCTTGCCGTTGGAGATGCCCTCGTAGATCCCTAAAACAAAGCCGCAGGATTGCGGTTGCTAGCCAACTCAAGGATGAGTTATGCCCTACCCTCTGTCTGCCGATCCTATCAGTGTGTCTCGCTGGATTGGTTATTGTCAGTTTCTAAATCATTGTGGCAGCGAGCGGCGTGCCTTAACTGAGCAGTTCCCGTCTCCGGATCATGTGCTCGATGCACCTGCATCAGTTCCGCTGGCATCGTGGCGCTCCGAGATTATGCGAGGCAGCAAAAGGGACTACAGCTGTCCACCAGACTCGTGGGTTATGACAATGACAGACGATTTGTACTCGCCGTTGCTAGGCGAGTGCGACGATGCGCCGAGCGTGTTGTTTGGTCGAGGGGATTACTCGCAGTTAAACAAACCGGCAATTGCAATTGTCGGTAGCCGGCGGCCCTCCCTCGATGGACGCCTGTTAGCGCAGCGATTTGCCTATGAGCTCGCGTCAGCTGGATTTGTCATTGTTAGCGGGCTCGCCACTGGGATTGATGCGGCCGCACATCGCGGCGCTTTGGAGGCGGCAGGGCACACAGTGGCCGTGGTGGCAACCGGAATCGATACAACATACCCAGCCGTAAATCGGACACTATCGGAGACGATAGTAGAAAACGGGGCATTGCTAAGCCAGTTTGTACCCGGAAGTGCACCGAAGAGACACCACTTTCCTCGTCGGAACAGGACGATTTCTGGCTTAAGTCTGGCGACACTTGTCATCGAAGCAGGCCTTCCCAGCGGCACGCTCATTACGGCAACTGCCGCCGCCGAACAAGGACGTGATGTATTTGTACTGCCATGGTCGGTTCGGCACCAAGCGGGTCGAGGGTGTCTCAAGTTATTAATGGAAGGCGCATTGCTCGCCACCACTCCGGAAGATGTTATCAGAGGGGTAAACTGGCATCGACCCTTGGCCATAGGTCACGCATCTTCAACTCACGTAAGTGTTTCTGGTGGTGATGGCACATTGCCGAGGACGACGTCCCAAACAGCGCTATTGGAGGCCTTAGGTGACGGTAGCCATTCGTCTGACGATATTGCACGGTTGCTAAGTCTTGATATCGCTGAGGTGCACCGCGACCTAGTGAAGCTGGAGATCGATGGACAAGTGATGCGCCACGATAGTGGGTGCTGGATCCGCGCGTAACTAATCTGCGGTATTATCGCTGCCTCGATAGGAGGTGGCACAGTGACAGTCTCGGCTTGGCGTTTGAGAGAAGCGGCATCGCACATTCAGTCCGGAAGCGTCATAGCGTGTCCAGCCGAGGCGGTGTGGGGATTGTCGTGTGATCCCTGGCGTCTTTCGGCTGTGGCGGCGCTGTGCCGGATGAAGCAGCGAGCGCTATCAAAGGGAGTGATCGTTGCGAGCTGCGACGCGCGCCACTTCGATGCTCTGCTGGAGGGGCTATCCGAAGAGCAACGCAACCGTGTTTTGCTCTCGTGGCCCGGCCCAACCACCTGGCTCATTCCGAACAACGGTGTATTTCCCAATTGGGTGACGGGAGAAAGCAAGGAGGTCGCAATCCGTGTAACCTCTGCACCAGCGTTGTCAGGTCTGTGTCGCGAGCTGGGCGGCCCAGTAGTAACAACCAGTGCTAACTGGGCAGGTGCACAGCCGGCAAAACATCTTTTTCAGGTGAAGCGGTACTTTGGTCCACAGATCACGACGATTCCAGGTGTGGTCAACCTGTCCGGTAGGCCGTCCACCATAAAGCGAGCCACGACGGGCGATATACTGAGATAAAGACCCTTTGTATTAAGGAAAAACTATGGATTTGCCGGCGGTTGAACAGTATTTGCATGGATTACAGCGATCGATTTGTGACCAACTGAGCGCTATAGACGGCGCCGCTGAGTTTGAGACTGAAACGTGGGACCGGCCGGAGGGCGGTGGCGGGGTTAGTCGTGTCTTGGTCGACGGAAACGTCTTTGAAAAAGGTGGCGTTAACTTTTCCTACGTCGAGGGTAGCAAAATGCCCGGTAGCGCGACCCAACACCGCCCTGAATTGGCCGGGCGCAGTTTTAAAGCTCTTGGCTTGTCGCTCGTTATGCACCCTAAAAACCCTTATGTTCCTACCTCGCACGCCAACGTACGTTGTTTTGTGGCCGAAAAAGACGGCGAAGATCCTGTTTGGTGGATGGGCGGTGGATTTGATTTAACGCCGTACTACGGATCGGAAGAAGATGCCATCCATTGGCATCAGACAGCAAAGGATGCCTGTCAGCCTTTCGGTGACGGCGTCTATGCCAAGTATAAAAAGTGGTGTGACGATTACTTTTATCTACCTCATCGCAACGAGCCAAGAGGGGTCGGTGGTCTGTTCTACGATGATTTAAATGAATGGGGCTTTGACACAAGTTTTAGTTTTATGCGGTCGGTGGGTGATGCTTTTTTGCAGGCCTATGTGCCTATCGTCCTACGTAATAAGGACACAGTTTACGGTGAACGAGAGCGGCAGTGGCAGTTGTATCGTCGCGGGCGATATGTCGAGTTTAATTTGGTCTTCGACCGAGGAACACTCTTTGGTTTGCAATCCAATGGGCGCACCGAGGCGATTCTCATGTCGCTTCCACCGTTAGTCCGGTGGGAGTATGGCTTGACACCTGAGCCCGGCACGCCTGAAGCCGAGCTACTCGATTATTACCTGAAGCCAAAGGATTGGGTCTGAGGCCATGGTTGTGGGTCATACGGTTGATCGGTTTTATCAGTGGCAAAAACACTGCACTCGGAGCAGCACATGAGACGCTTTGCCGTGTTAGGCAATCCTATCGCGCACAGTAAGTCTCCGGAGATTCACGGCAAGTTTGCGGCAGAATGCGGGCATGAGATCGACTATCAGCGTGTACTGGTTAATGCGGGTCAACTCGACACGGTAGTGACCGATTTTTTCACAGCGGGAGGTATTGGACTCAATGTCACGGCGCCCTTTAAGGGCGAGGCGTTTGCTGTGGCGCAAGTTCGAACACCCGCAGCCGTGGATGCGCAAGCTGCAAATACCCTATGGCAAGACGATCAAGGCCGTATTTGCGCACATACCACCGACGGCAGTGGGCTATTGCGGGATCTGGAGGTGAATTTAGGCTGGGGTATTACTGACGCCAATATTCTATTGCTCGGCGCTGGTGGCGCTATGCGGGGCATTGTCAGTGCCCTGTGCGAGCAAATACCGAGGT
>CAJYAI010000020.1 GCA_913064725.1 uncultured Alteromonadaceae bacterium
CAAAGGGTCGCTCTTGTGGGCTAGATATAGTTTCAATACAGGTCACAACAAGGTTGCTGTCTGCACCTGCCATCAACAAACGCCCCTGCAGAAACGGTGCTGAAGTTCGCCCCATATATATAGCTAAGGCTTGACCTGAGCGGACAAGCTGGCGCCAGTCATGCTCTGCGTAGCCTTTCGCGTCGTGAGCGGTCATAAACGTGATACTGGAGTTTCGCTCCCGCCGGGTGAGCGATTGTTTGACTGCCGCTGCCGCTGCCGCGGCCGACGTAATGCCAGGGACGATAGCGCTTTCAATACCCGCTTGATTGAGGGCCTCAAGCTCCTCATCAAGCCTGCCAAATATCGAAGGATCACCGCCCTTCAGACGAACCACTTGGAGACCTAGCTGGGCCTCTCGAACAAGGTGCTCGTTTATTTCGGTCTGGCTGACATGGCGGCCAAATCCCTCTTTACCCACGTTGATGAATTTAGCCTCTCGACGTGCAAGTTCCAAAACGCCCTTACCCACCAATCGATCGTAAACAATGACTTCAGCATCATGAAGGAGACGGCGGGCCTTTAGCGTCAGAAGCTCGGGATCGCCTGGTCCAGCACCAACAAAGGTGACACGGCCAGGGTCTTTGTCTAACCCTAAGTGCTGCGCCAGAAGCGCTTCTAATTGTTCAGCTGTCTCGGACGCCGACGCAGTTCCTGCAGGTCGATCAGTTGAGAAAAACGCTTTCCAGAACCGTCGTCGCGCCAGTCCCTCGGGCAGTTGACGCGCGCGCTCCCGGAACGCATTAGCATAACGGGCCAACCTGCCGAGCTCCGGCGACAATGATGACTCAAGATCCGCTTTGATTTGACGGGCCAAGACGGGCGCAGCCCCCTCGGTACCAATTGCCACGATAACCGGATCTCTATCGACAATCGCGGGTGTTATAAAATCGCAGGCATCCGTTCTGTCCAGCACATTAACCAAAGCACCTTGTGTGCGGGCCAGCGAGGCGACGAGGTCATTAACCTCGTCATCGGCATGCGCCGCATAGACCAGTGCCACTTCGCTAAGGTCGGCTAGTTCAGGTAGGCCAACGCATAAAGTGATGTCGTCATCGGCTGCCCATGCCAGAGCCTCTGCGCTTGGATTTTCGGCAAATACAACGACCTCGGCCTGAGTTTTCAGAACAGCGCGACACTTTGCATCCGCCATTTGTCCATCGCCGACCACCAGCACACGCCTGTTCTTTGTCGCTAGAAATATGGGTAAAAAATTCATTAATACGCGCATTCACAATAAAGAAGCGGCGAGACTAGAATAAAATTCTTTTGATGAGTACATTAAAGGAATAAATAAAAATTATGTTGTGAAAACTAGCTTAATAATAGGTTATATTTCTAACTTTAAGCAAAAGCATGGGAAATCGATCGTGGACTCGACAGACAAATCTATTCTTAGGCTAGTCCAGCACGATGCAACGCTATCACTGGACTACATCGCGTCGCGGGTTGGTGCGTCCAAAACGCCAGTATGGAATCGACTCAAGCGGCTTAAAGCAGATGGAGTGATTAAACGCGAGGTTGCCGTATTAGATCCTAGCGCGGTTGGGCTCGACACCTGCTTCTTTGTGTTGGTGAAAACAAGTGAACATGATGCCTCTTGGCAAGCTCGTTTTTTGTCGGCGCTACAAAATCGTAACGAGGTTATCGAGGCACATCGTTTGGCGGGCGAAATCGACTACATTCTTAAGGTTCGTGTTGCTAATGCGCAGGCCTACGATGCGTTCTATCAAAGCCTTATCTCGGAGGTTAAAGTCTTTAACGTGACAGCGCTTTTATCGATGGAGGAACTAAAGAGCACCACCGAGCTGCCCATCTAAAGTTTGCAGGACGATTTTCATTGGACAGTTGTCCGAGGCGAACGTAATATGAGAATGCTTCTCGTTATCATCAAAAACTAGGATTTAATCGGTATGAAAAATCTAATCTCAATAGTGTCGATCGTCGTTTTATCAAACTTTTCAAGTTTCGCCCTCGCAGGCGCCGACTGTAAGGAATATCCCAAAGCAGAATGGATGAGTGTATTGGATTTACAAAAACGCATCGTCAATGACTATGGGTTCACGATAAAGCGCTTCAAGATAGACGATGAATGCTACGAAATTTACGGCTGGGAAACCGATGGCAGCGGTAAAGAACAGAAAATCGAAGTGTATTTCGATGCCAAAACCGGTGATATCGTTAAGAAAAAATAATACAAAACAATGCGTTGGGGGCTTTTTGTTAGATTGTTTCACTGGTTTCTTGCGAGCGGGATAATCGCTAATTACTGGTATTTAGAAGACGGGGAAACCGCTCACGAGTGGTTGGGCTACACGCTCTGCGCGCTCGCTGTTCTGCGAATCGCATGGGGCGTAGTCGGGCCTCGAACATCACGCTTCAGCGCGTTCTTGCGCTCGCCCAGGGCTGTTTACGGTGAGTTGCTGCGATTGCGATCTGACTATACTTTGCCTCAAACACACACCGCTGCAGGCGGCTATCAACTCGTCCTTGTACTTGGCCTACTGCTTGGCATTGGGCTAACGGGTTGGATCCAAGAGCTAGATGCCTTTTGGGGTGAGGAGTGGCCACAATCCCTTCATGAATGGCTTGCCGATGCACTGATGGTCGTGGCACTCGTGCATATATCGACGATCGCTTGGCTGCAATACGGGCTCAGACTGCCCATCATTCAGCGTATGGGATTTTCGTTTCGGAAATAAGACACAGGCAGCAGGACCTGACTAACATCTGTGCGTCAAGCATCGAGCTCAGGGTCCATGCCCTAGCTTGTAAATTGGATGAGGTCCTTCGTTACCTTTGGAAAGTCAGTACGATATTTCCGATAAATAGCTTGTAATTCAGCGGCACCAACATCAATTTGCCCTAGCCGTAAGCCATGCACTGCGAGCTTGCAGGCACTGTAAATCGTATTGTTGGAACTCCGTCTGTGGTACTCCACCAACTTTGCCAATTCGCGCTCGGTGGCAGGACAGTTCATCCCATCTAACGTTACCGCCGTTGCCCGAGGTGAAGACAGATCGAGTAGACAGGCAGACACGCGCATGTAGGGGGCGGGATGAGTCCGCATCAATTTGCTAGCCAATGACGGCTTCATAACGCCTTGGGGCGGCCTCCCCTTTAGACCAACCGCATCAGCAAGATCAGCGTGACTCAGTATCCGCAGGGCATGTCTCGCAACTTGATGCCGACTGAGATCGCACAACAAGGGATTAGCCACGTCACTACACAATCCCAGCTCTTCTGCACACGCTGTCAGAATCGTTTCAAAGTAGCGAAGTTGCCTCGAGTTGTGCCTGACAAGGACATTAATCGTTTCGTTGCCGACTTCTTCGATGTCCAGACGTTGTGTCAAAATAATGTCGCCAAGTCGTTGACATAACACCAAACGCTAACAAACCGATGTGACAAAAATAAAACTCAAATGTGACAAAAGTAAAACGAAGGAAGCGTGACTTCCTCACTTAACTGTGTGGATAGCCCCACAGAGTCACACATCGGCTCAGGGCCCGATGTCGGAATCCTTGGAGAGCCCACCATCGAGAACAACGGGGGCGGACGTGATGCCTGCACCACAGGCACTGCAAACGGCGACGTCGCTGACGCCGCGTCGCATACTTTGTGGCAGTAGTGCTTCGTCACACTGCGAACACGCCAACTCGGAAGGCATTCGGGGCGACAACACGCCTATAGCGATCCAAACCGCCAAAGCCGTGAACAAGCTAATCAAAAAAATACTATCCGCAGCCATAAGCCTAGAGACTACACCCTATTGCTGGTACTTATTTAAACTGCCCAGCTCGCACGCATACCCAAGCCAAGAAGGCTGCGATCGACATCCCGCCAAAAAACAGCAATGTTCCAACGTCCATTTTTAGGCACCCTGATTATCCCTGTCAGCATACGGTCAACGAATCAATCAATGAGTTCAATGAGAATTGTATGAGACTGTGAACTGGCTCAAACGGATTGATCTGGGCAATATAGTCTGGGGGGCGGGCACATCACCCTATCCCACGTCATCGAACTATCAGATCAGACGCGGTGCCGCCTCGTTCATGGCACTCAGTTGCTCTCTAAGCTCCAAAATATGGTCTGCCCAAAAACGCTCTTGGCCAAACCAGGGAAACGCTTTGGGAAAGGCTGGATCCCCCCAGCGTTTTGCCAACCAAAATGCGTGGTGCATAATCCGCAGCGTTCGCAGCGCCTCAATCCAATGAAGCTGACGGGTATCAAAATCGTTGAATTCTTCATAGCCCTCGACAAATTCGCTCAGTTGTCGCTCTCGTTCGTGCTGCTCTCCATTGAGAAACATCCACACATCCTGAATGAGCGGCCCCATGACACAATCATCCAAATCGACAAAATGCGGTGTGTCGTCGCGCCACAAAATATTACCCACATGGCAGTCGCCATGGATGCGCTGCATATCAGTGGGCCGCATGTTGCTTAATATGTCCGTCGCTGCTTGATCGCAGTCTCTTGCGAGAGTCGTGTAGGCCTCTTTTAGCGTCGAGGGTACAAAGTCATGCTGAACAAATTCGCGTGATTCAGTGGCCATGCGATAGGCTGATATGGCGCGACGGTGATCAAACGATTTACTGCTGCCGACCCGATGAATACGCCCTAAGGTCTGGCCAAGCCGGTACAGGTGATCCAAGTTGTCGAGCTCGGGGGGATACCCACCGCGTCGTTTGAACACCGCTAAGCGCTGACCATTGACGCAATGTAGCGTCGTCCCATTGACGATCTCAGGAGCAACAACGGAGATCTCGTGATCAACCAGCTCTCGAGCAAACTCATGCTCCTCGCGGATTTGTTCATCACTCCAGCGATGAGCCCGATAAAATTTAGCAATTACGGGCTCACCATCTTCGATACCTACTTGGTATACCCGATTTTCATAGCTGTTAAGCGCAAGCAGGCGTAAATCGCTGACCAGGCCAATACTTTCTAGACAGTCAACAACACAGTCGGGTGTGAGCGAATCGTAAGGGTGAGTCATTGGTCTAAAACATCAGACCCCGTGTGACAGTATTCCGGGTACTCTACAGCACTCGTCGGTTTGTCGGCGCGAACTGCGACACAAACTTTGAAAAATCGTGCCTACTCGCTGCCCCCTAGCTATAGTGATGATCGTTGGATTATCGCGGTTACCGCGCTTTAGGGTGTTGGTATTACTCGATCGAGTCGTGCCCGTGGGAGTTCGCACATCAGGTTACACACGATGAGCTCTTAATTTAGGTTGTCCGTATGTTGGGTTTTTCACAAGCTGCCGATAATAACAAGGCGTCTATTCTGACGGTGCTATCAAAATATCTGCAAGCCGGGGATGTTGTTCTTGAAGTGGGCAGTGGCTCAGGGCAGCACGCACTTCATATGGCACAGGCTCTCCCTTACGTAACATGGTACCCGTCCGAGCATCCAGCAGCGCTCGATACCCTAAAACACAATATCGAGGCCTGCGGCTCGGACAATATCGCTACGCCCCTCTCAATCGACTTAGTAAAAGATACCTGGCAAAAGCCCCTTGTCGACGTTGTTTACGCAGCCAACATCGCACACATAGTGACGCCGCTATTGGGTGAGCGATTGGTCGCATTGGCGCGAAATGCCCTATCTGGCGGCGGTCTACTCGCTTTGTATGGTCCATTTAAATACGCCGGCGCATTTACTAGTGAATCCAATGCGCGTTTTGAACAGTGGCTGAAGGCACGCGACCCAAGGAGTGGAATCCGAGACTTCGAATGGATGTTAGAGCTGGCAAGCGGTCACGATATGACACTGATCGAAGACCATACAATGCCAGCTAATAACCAATTACTCGTATTTCAATCGCGTAAAATTTAGAGCCCGCTCATTACGCATCACGATATACTGGAGCACGTTTTTCAATAAACGCTTGCATGCCTTCTTTGAAGTCTTCCGTGCGAGAGCACAACACCTGATTGCGATTTTCTATGGCCATGGCTGACTCAAGACTACCCGCATCAAGTGCCATATTGAGGCCCTCTTTGGTCAACCGCAGCCCCATCGGCGACGCGGCAAGCATCTCGTCGACAAAGACTTGACCGGCCGCGTCGAGCTCGGCATCCGGGACCACTTGATTAACTAGACCGACAGCCAATGCTCGGTCAGCATTGAAAAATCGGCCGGTCATCATCATTTCCGATGCGATGGTCACGCCGACCAAACGCGGTAAAAAATAGCTGACACCCATATCGCAGGATGACAAACCAATCTTGATGAAGGCTGAATTCATCTTGGCACTCTGACCCGCAATACGTATGTCAGAGGCTAGCGCGAAAGCGAATCCCCCGCCGCTGGCGGCGCCGTGCAGCAGCGAAATAATCGGCTGTGGACACCGGCGCATTTTGATATAGACGTCGGCGAGATGACCCTGAAAACCAAACCCACCTCCAAAGGGGGCATTCGCCAAACCCTCATGATCCTTCATATCCAGACCTGCGCAGTAGGCACGACCCGCGCCCCTCATAACAACAACACGGCACGAGGCGTCTTGGAAAAGTCCTCCAAAATAGTCTCGGAGCTCGCTGGCCATACAGGTGTTGATGGCATTCAGACTGTCAGGCCGATCTAAAGTCAACCAATGAACGCCGTTTTTAATGTCGATATCAATCGTTTTGTAATCGTACATGGGTACTCCAGTAAAACTCAAAGTGGTGTGTAAGATCGCCAAAGATCTCGAACTTTATTCTGCGAACAGGCTGATCTGCTGGTGGTAGCAGACCACACTTTTGACACATTTATGCAGCGTTTTGTTGATATTTTGCTACCGTAGGCTGATCCGGAATAAGTTGCAGCGAGAGGAATCCATGACGAAAGACGAGGAAAGACGGGAAGGCGAGCGCCGAGCTCGCGAGCGCCGGCAGCAAGATGATCGCCGCGAGGTAGAGCGAGATACACCAGATAGACGGGAAAAGGAGCGACGCGAGGAAGATCGGCGCGCATCACCTTAATTTTTTTACCTACGTTTGTGGCAATAACTCAGCGCACGCAGGGTTTGCCCCTTGCCCTACCCATCTTTAGTCGGCCAGCGAGGTCCTCCTATATGAAATTGAAATGTCTTCGCAACCTTGTCTGCTTAACGGCTGCATCCTTGTTTAGCGCGTTTAGTGTCGCCCAGAGCCTTGGCAACTTAGCGCAGTACCCCCCAAGCCCCATTAAATTGACAATCAGCACCGGAGACGATGGCTCGCCAATAATTGAGCCCCAAATGATACGGCTACAATCGGGGAACTATTACCGGCTGACAATTAACTGTCCAGATGTCCGTGATGACCTCACAGGATGGCGCTTTGAGATGCCGCAGCTACTAAGGAACGCTCACCTGAGGTTAGTCACTATCGGCGATATCGAAGTACACCTTCAAGGCCTGAGCTTTAACGCCATAGAGTGTGATGAAATTGGTGCTGCGCAGGTAAGCTTCGTACCAATCAAGCCGGGCGACTATGGATTTTATGTCGGCAATGTGCCACTAGCCGTAGGCCGCCCCATGGGAGAAGCAGGAATCCAAACAGCCGGACAGTTTGTCTTGGGGAAATTTATCGTCGAGTAAAGACGGGCCAAAGTAGGACTCATAGGAGAGTGCGTGGTCGGATCAATGAGAGAAGCGACTTGGAAAACCACGCATTGAGCTAACCCAAACCGCTAACAGCACATTAGCGAGGGTTTCGCGCCAGATTACAGACAGCGAATCAGTGCAGAAAGCGGCTGTCACCTATCAGGACAAATCTTTGTGATTACTGCGAGGTAGTGGCTCGGGCTGTCGCGCAATCTGAATTCAATACCGCAAGTCAAAATAAATCCTCAAGCTGTCGAGGATATAAAAGAGCCGTCGCTGATGCACCAACCAATGCCCTGCTTGGCTATGGCGCGCCTGCCATGGTCAACAGGATGGACGGACCCTACTAATTTAGACAGTTTTCATCACAGCGAGCCTCGACTCCGATACACTAGACCTTCCCGAAACAACCGAACACAGGGACACTAGTCGCTCTGAAACGCCCGTACCGACAACTGACGCAGAGGCGCCACAGTGAGACTGCCGTCCGACAGCGACGCTCAAAGAGAGCAGCAGGGCACAGCGCCTACCTGATTAAACGACTTACTCCCTGCTGGCTCTGCTTTCACACTGTTTTTTTTAACCTTTTTGCCAGCGTTAGAAAGATCCCGAAACAAGCCACTGGCATGCGAATCTGCTGGCTAATGCTGTCGGTTGCCAATGCAACGCTCGCCACTGCTCAAGAACTCGAAGAGGTGGTTGTGAGTGGAATCAGCGATCCGCGGCTGGGTTCGCTTGTCAGTGCTGATAGTATGCGTGTGGCCACAGTCGATGACGTCATCGCGGTAGTCACATCTGCCGCCGATCTGGTAGATACCCTCCCCGGCGCATCCCTGACTGGGCAAGGCGGACTCTTCCAAAGCTTTAGTTTACGAGGATTTAGCCGATGGAGAATCAGAACTGAAATTTCCGGCGTACCCGTCATAACAGACCGTCGCGCCGGTAACTCGCTGTCGTTTCTACCTGAAAGTTTCATCGACTCCATCTATGCCGACATGGGTCCTGCATCTTCACTCTACGGGTCGGGCGCAATGGGAGGAGTTGTCAGTGTGTCATTGGTCGATCCTGAGGCTACTTCGGTGAGCGTCGGAGTGTCATCGACTGGGCAAGCGCGTGATATGGCCATAAAGACCTCTCTAAATGGTAACAATACGTTCATGATCGACACCCGAACAGCCAATCCCGCAACATCTGCTAACGGTTCAGCCTTAAATACCGCGTACCGACAGTCATCACTATATTTTCGTCATCAACGCGAACACGGGGACTTAGTACTTGGCGGTGAAGTACTAGCAAGCGATGGTAAGGACATCGGGAAAAGTAGTGCTTATTACCCAGATCAACGCGTGTCGGTTTACCCACACGATCGACACACACTCATCAATATTCGCGCGACCCAGAGTGATAGATGGTTTGCTCAAGCCTACCTGCATCAGCAGGATTGGGCGTCTTGGACTCAGCGTAATGACGATCGACAAACAACAAGTCGCTATCAAAGCCTGACGTACGGCGGACTTTTCGCTGGAACACGACATACCGAGAGCGCTAGTCACCGTCTAGGGTTTGAGCTAAGCGGGCGAAGCAATATTGATATCAATGAGACTGAAAAGCGCTCTGAGCAACGTCCAATGGCATCCGGTTTAGTCGCAAATGGGCGCGAATGGGTCAGCGGCGTTTTTTCTGAGCGAAGCTGGTACTTCAAGACTCTTACAGCTCAGGTCGGCGCGAGACTGGATCACGCCGAGGTCAGCCACAGACAAGACACGCGATCTAAAACCGAACTCAATGGCCAGCTTAATTTAGACTGGAAACCGTCGGAGGAAGATCGCCTCTCCTTTCAATTGGGTACAGCCTACCGCCTCCCAACAATGAGCGAACTGTACTTTTCGGGTGAGACGCCGCGTGGTCCCGTGCGAGGCAATCCCACTCTAGACGCCGAGCAAACGGTCGGCGGCCAACTGAGTTGGCAACGCTACTCACGAGGTCGCCAATTAGAGTTATCGGCCTATTTCAATGAGGTCGAACATTACATTGAGCGCATACTGGCCCCCGACGGCTTAATCACCTACCAAAATATCGACTCGGGTAACATTTGGGGGGTTGATGGCTTAGCGTCGTTTGAACATCGGGAGGTGAGCCAGACCATCACCTGGCAGTGGCAACGGGGAACCTCGAAAACTGGAAGCGCACTGGACGATCTGCCGCCGCCCGAGATTGGTTATAACGCCCATTGGACTGGAGCGAACTTCGGGCTGGGCCTTAGTTTCAAATATCGGTTAAAGCGCTCTGATAGCGGACCGGGCGAAACGCCACTTAATTCTGCGGTGATGGCAGCCGCACAAGTTGACTGGTCGCTAGGTCGTCACTGGAGTTGTGAGCTAACGATCAGCAATGGACTCGATCGAACATATCGCACCAGTGCCGATAATGATGCACCGCTGGCCCTCGGACGAGCGGTGCGTCTTGAAATAACGTGGCGCGAATAGATCAGTTAGCTGCCTCCGCTGAAACTACAATCGGCTCACCCACGGTCCACGGCGCACCGGCATTACGCAGGTCGCTCTTCAGTAAATGCAGGTCTTTCTGCAAGAGCCTATTGAGGCGTGCGAGCGCAGGCTCAAATACCGACCGAGCATGTGCCACGCTCTGCCGGTGACTCGGAGTCGGACCGTAACTGGAATTTGACACACCTCGGACAGCATGACCAAGCCAACTGCTGACGCTCATCGGTTCGTAACCACCGATTCCTGACTGCAACTCATTGCCAAAAACGATCTCCTCTATGTCAAACAGTTCGGCACGCAGCGCAAATATCCGTGAGGAGCCCGCAGCTAGTGGCTGCTCCATTCGCTCGAGCATAGTCGCTAACTTGTCGAGTTCCTCCCGCGCGTCACGAATGGCATAACGCACCGCTGAGCTCTTACCGTAGAGATCGCTAAGCTCAGACGTAAATGCCTCAAGCTCTTCGAGCGATCCACCGGGTAGAGCACCGGCGCGCAAACGTTTAACGTCGAATGATACCGGCTCAGTCAATACCCGCTCTTGGCCGTTGTGCAGCGCGATGAGTTGCGCCGTATACGTGCCCGGCATCACCATAAAGCCAGTCGGTGGATCACCTCGCCAGTTATTTCCCATCTCAACCGGGCCCTCAAAAGATCGGCGCAGGTCCCAAGCCACCCGGTTAAGCCCTGACTGATTAACCGCCGGTACTCGACGCAGCACGTTACCCTGCAGATCCTTTATGGTCAGCATGACTTCAGGCTCCTCTTCGCGAGACTCCTCGGTAACAGTGTCCCAGCCAGGAAACGAAACCGACTTCCCGGACTCCAAAGCTTCAGCTTCCGATGTTTGTCGTGCTTGCTCGCGAGTTTCCAACGAGGTCGAAAGGTAGTAGGTAAAGACCGCGCCAAAGGCTGGATTATCAGCGACGAAAAGTGAATCACCCTGAGAACCTTTAGGCCGATAACCGAGGGGGCGCTTGGGGAAGTACCAGTCAGCATCTCGCGGTTTAAATAGAGCCGCATCAACCTCAAAGTCTTCAGGATTGATATCACGCAGTGCAGAGTAATCGTCAAGGACATAGAACCCGCGCCCGAAACTCGCGGCAACAAGATCATTCTCACGCCGTTGGATCTGAATATCTCGCAGCGAGATAGTGGGCATGCCGCCCGACAATTTGTGCCAGGCTGCACCGGCATCAAACGTCGCGAACACACCAAATTCAGTTGCGGCAAACATCAAATCTGGCCGTATGTGATCTTGCACCAAACGCCATACCAAATGCTTCTCGGGGATGCCATCGGTGATCATCTTCCAGCTACGACCACGATTTTTACTCACCAAAAGATACGGGCTGAAGTCACCGTATTTGTGATTGTCCAGCGCAACATATACCGTATCGGGATCGTGTAGATCCGCTCTAATATCATTCACAAATGCGCGCTTTGGAACACCCGGTAATGAGCCAACTTCAAGGGAACGCCACGATCCGCCATTGTCCTGGGACACGTGAATCAATCCGTCATCGGTCCCTGCGTAGAGCAAACCCTCGGCTAAGGGCGACTCCGCCAACGAGGTGATCGAGTTGTAATTTGACATGGCATACATGTCCCAGGGCGAATCCCAGCTCTGCGTGCTTCCCATTATCGGCATAGCAAACCGTTCTTCGTTTCGGGTGAGATCGTCTGAAATAGGTGTCCAGCTATCACCCCGATCTTCAGATTTCCAGACTCGCTGTGAGGCAAAGTACAAACGTGTCGGCTTGTGCGGACTTACCAGAATTGGTGCGTCCCAGTTGTGCCGCTCCGGTGGCTCACCCGGCGCCGATTGTGGCTGGATGTAGACAGTCTCACCCGTTTTTCGGTCGACTCGGGTTAAATTACCTTGTTGGGACTGTGCATAGACAATATCCGGATTTCCAGGCTCTGTCGCTGGCTGATGACCGTCCCCACCTAAGACCACAAACCAATCAGCGGTGCGTATGCCGCTGACGTTATCAGTCCGCGATGGACCGCCTTGTGTGTTGTTGTCTTGAGTTCCCCCGTAAATATTATAAAACGGCTCAGCATCATCCAGAGCCAGCTTGTAATACTGTGTTAATGGGAGGTTCTCCATGTAACGCCAAGTCGCCCCCAAGTCGAAGCTCTCGTATACGCCACCATCGGTTCCCATCATGATGTAGTCGGGGTCGGCTGGATCGAACACAATGGCGTGCATATCACCGTGCTGATTGGGGTGTTCCATGTAACTAAACGTCTTACCACCATCGGTGGACTTTTGAACGGTAGGTCCCACCAAGTAAAGCCAATCGAAATGGTGCGGGCTAGTAAAAATCTCTTGGTAGTAATGTGGCCCGGTCCCCCCGCCAACAGCATCAGCGCCCTTGGACCAGCTGGCGCCCCCGTCATCTGAGCGCCAAACACCGCCTTCTCGGCGATCTAACTCAATTGCAGCGTAAATAACATCGGAGTCTTGATGCGATATCGCGAGTCCAATCTTACCCATGTTGCCTGTTGGCAGACCCGTACTCAGTTGCTGCCATGTCTCACCGCCGTCCATCGATTTATGAATCCCACTCTCAGGCCCGCCGCCCATGTACGCAGCCACAGTACGGTGATGCTGCCACGTCGCGGCATAGATGATATCCGGGTTAGTTGGGTCCAATACCACGTCGGTCACGCCGGTCCACTCGCCTGCACTCAGCACATTTCGCCATGACTTACCGCCGTCGCTTGTTTTGTATAAACCGCGCTCGCCACCGGGCGTCCAAAGCGGTCCTTGGACCGCAGCCCACACGACATCGGAATCATCTGGATGGACCAATATCGTCGATATGTGCTGCGACTCACCGAGCCCCATATTGGTCCAAGTCGTACCACCGTTATCACTGCGATAAATGCCATCACCGAAACCGACGTGGCGCCCGCCTACGTCCTCACCAGTGCCAACCCACACAGTGTTTGGATTAGAGGGATCAACGGTGACATTACCGATCGAGTACGACGACTCATTGTCGAAAATGGGCGTCCATGAAACACCGGCATTTTTAGTCTTCCAGACCCCGCCCGAACCAGCTGCTACATACCAAACGCTAGAGTCTTTGGGATCCCAATCGATATCAGAAATACGCCCCGACATAAACGCGGGACCAAGGCTCCGCCACTTCAGGCCGCTCAGATCGAGTGAAGACTTATCGTCCGCATAGTTCGGACTAGAAAGAAGGACCAGTGTCAGTAAGCTGACTTTAAGTGCTCGCAGCATCGATATTCTCCGTGTTAATGCAAACCTAAGATTACCTATTAAGTGCGCAATAACAAATAGGGTTTTGATTAACCCGATACCTTGCCTAGACAGGGATGTGTTTGCCAGCAGTCCCAGCGTCTCTCGCGGGTCGAGCACTCGTTTTGCGTGCTTTAAGTGACTCTAACTTGGCGCGATGCATCGGAGGAGGTATCAGTCGCTGTGGCTCTGCGATGGGTCACCATCTTCGTATACAGCTCCGTTATCGCCTCGCGGCCGGTGCTCTGAAAAAGGCTGGGGATTAGGGCATGAATCAAGCAGGCAAGGCCCGCAAGCAGCATACGCGAGCCAAAATAAGCTGCATGCACCATATGTTCTAGATAGGTCTCGCCAACAGACGCGGGATGGGCCTGAAACAAACGTCTAAACATCACGGTAGTTCCTTTAGTGATAAATCAACCCTAGATATATTTAACTTTATCAGTAAGAAGCGGTTAATTTGTGCCAAAATTCACCCACTTTACGTGCATAAATAGAACAAATTTCACCAGAAATAAGGAAATGTAGATTGGACTCGATTGACAAAAAGATTTTACAAGCACTTCAGACGGACTGCTCAGGCTCAGTAGCTGAAATCGCTGAGCGAGCAGGTGTCACACAGACCCCTTGCTGGCGCAGAATTAAAAAGCTGGAGGAGATGGGGTACATCGATAAGCGTGTTGCGCTGTTAGATCAAAAAGCGCTGAATTTGCGCCTGACTGCCTATGTCATGGTAAAAACCTCGCAGCATGATCAACAATGGCTCACCAAATTCTCTGATGGTGTGCACGACATCCCGGAGATCGTGGAAATCCACAGAATGGCTGGCGATATTGATTACCTACTCAAGATCGTTGCCGAAGACATGGCAGAGTACGACCGAATCTACAAAAATCTTATTCGCGTTGCCGAGCTATCAGACGTAAGTGCTTCTTTTTCGATGGAATGCATTAAGGCCTCGACGGAGCTACCGCTGACACGAATCCGGTGATCCGAGAAGCAGCTAATTGGAACAGACGAGACGACTCTAATGCCGTATCACTGTCTATTGGCTCAAAATAACAACAGTGGGTAGTAGCGCGTCCTCTTTTGAGACAAGATCGCACAACGCGAATGGAGTAATCTGAGGCTAAGTAGCCACGCCATGAATAAACAATCCACACCCCTCTCGGTTGCAGAGGCCCTCGAATCACTGATACTGGGCAAACAGCGTGAGATTAAACTCAGTTTGGCCTGCATTCTTGCTGGAGGACACCTGCTACTCGAGGACGTACCCGGTGTCGGTAAAACGACACTGGCTCAGGGTCTTGCAGCGCTCTTGGGGTTGAGTAACAGCCGCATTCAATTTACCAGTGATCTTCTGCCCTCGGAAATAGTCGGCGGACCCGTATACAAGCGCGACACCGGAGAATTCGTGATCCATAAAGGGCCTATCTTCACCCAGCTCGTTATCGCTGACGAGATTAATCGTGCGACACCGCGAACACAGAGTGCACTGCTCGAGGCAATGTCAGAGCGCAACGTGAGCCTAGAGGGCCAGACATTGCCACTCGATCCCTGTTTTACGGTAATCGCCACCCAAAATCCTGTGCATCAGACCGGCACTTATGCACTGCCAGAGTCGCAGTTAGATCGCTTTACCATGTCTGTCTCTCTCGGCTATCCCGATCCTCATTTTGAGAGGCAGTTGTACGCAACACAGAACCAAGCCAAGAATGCGCAGGATAGTCAACAACATTACCACCAGCTGTTAAGCTGGCGACATGAAGCTGGCTTAGTTAATTGCACAGCGGAGCTGGTCGACTACTTGTATCGACTGGTAAGCGCCACTCGTCGCGCTGATGAGCTTGCACTTGGCGTATCGCCTCGAGGGGGCTTGCAATGGTTGTCAGCGGCAAAGGCTTGGGCTTTTTTGCATGGGCGTGACTTTGTGATTCCAGATGACATTCAAGATGTCGCCCTCGCCGTGACACGGCACCGCTGTATTCCGCGCCAACACAGCGGCGTCAATATGACTGCTACGCTGACGCATATTTTCGACGAAGTGCCAGTCTACAGCTAATCAAGTGACGGGGTTCTCTCAGTTCGTAAACGCACGGTGGCTAAGGTGGATTTCCAAACGAATCCCCCGCAACGACACGACGACGCTTTATCAGCGACAATTATTTATTTTCCCAACAGCGGCAGGCTCAGGACTCATCTGCCTGTTGGTTGTGATGCTCCTGATTGCGATCAACTATCAGAACAATCTTGTTTACGGATTGGTGTTCCTATTCGGAACGATTTTGGTAGTGACTGTTCACCTTACGTTTGCCAATCTCTACGGACTCTCTGTCTCGGGCCTTGCTAATATGCCGATATTTCTCGGGCAAGAGGGGCAAATACGCCTGCATCTCGCAGCGCCACAAAGACGTCGGATGAGCATAAGACTCAGCGCGGGAAGCGCTCAAACGAGTGGCAATATCGATAACCATCACCGCGAAATTGATACTCTAGTAGCGGTAATACCAACAAAACGCGGGCGCTTCGACGTAGGCAGAATACGGATCGAGACGGATTATCCGTTTGGCCTCATTCGGTGCTGGTCTTGGGTTGATGTAGCCCAACCGCTATGGGTCTATCCGCACCCAAAAAATCCTCCCGACAACCCCACGGTCAAGCCCCACGAAGGTACCGGTACTGCACTCCAAAATGCTACCGATGGAGCGGACTGGATCTCGTTTCGATCCTATGGAGACGGTGATCCCATCAGGCAAATTCACTGGGGGTCCGTTGCACGCGGATCTGATCCTCAAATCAGGGTTATGGGCCGAGCAACGAGTGATGAGACATCAGTTTTTGATTTTGATGCCTATGCCGACGTCGATATTGAGAGCCGGTTATCCTGGCTCTGCTTCGCTATCCTTCGCGCTCATAGTGCAAACCTAGGGTTCACGCTAAAGTTGCCCTCGAAGACATTGGGACCAGCGTCCGGATCCGATCACCGAGATAGGGCACTCATGGCACTCGCTCGTTTCGACCACAACCCCGACATTGAGGACTATGCCGATGCATGACTCAGCAGGGATATTTTGGAACTTAAGACGCCTGACTCCGATTGTAGGCATGCTGGTTGTCCTGATCTGGTCACTAGCCCCTGCTTTGAGTTGGGAGCTACCGCTGGTTTTTACGATGGTCGTCGGCTGGCGTATCTGGCGGGCGTGGCGCTGTGCCAAGCCCATCTCTCGCTGGTTAGTCAATGTGAGCGTCGCTGTTGGTGGTCTGGGCTGGTGGCTACTATTCCCGTCGAAACTATCTCTCGAGTCCGCCGTTGGGCTATTGGTCGCGGGAGTGACACTGAAACTTTTGGAAGCAAGCCAGCGGCGGGATGCCTTCGTCCTGGTCTACAGCGGGTTCTTACTTGCGGTCGCTGTATTCCTTTTCAATCAATCCCTTTGGCAAAGCCTGATAGTACTAACAGCCATTGCGCTTGGTCTAAACGGACTTCATGAGGCGTCGCTCGATGAAATTTCGACCTTACCTGTGACACGAAAACTTACGCTCGTCGGCTTAACAGTCCTAATAGCCATGCCAATCACCATCACGTGGTTCCTCATTTTTCCAAGAATTGCGCCGCTCTGGGCCATTCCCGTCATGGCTGATGCAGCAAGAATGGGTATGTCAGACACACTCCGACCGGGAGACGTATCGAGGCTTGGCCAAGATGCCAGCGTGGCGTTTCGGGTACAATTTGACGGCGATCAACCTCGGTTCGACGATTTATATTGGCGAGGCATCACCCTCGGTAGATTTAATGAGGGATCTTGGCAACAGCACAACCACCTAAAACAGACCAAGCTCGGAAGTCCACCGCCGGCACTGACGAACGGCATTGTGAAGTCTCACTACACCGTCTTTCAGACAGCCAGTCACCGACCCTGGCTTTACCACCTCGAACCATCAACCACCAGTCAATCCAATGTTATAGGGCTAACGGACGGAACCTACCGAACACGCTGGCCAATTACATCGGACCTCTCTCTTTCATATGAGCTGCGGGCAAGAGATCTGACTGGTCTGCGCCTGCTAGACAATGACTTTGACCGCGAACTTTACTTTCCTGTAGATCTCAACCCGAGAGCCTCTGAGTTGGTGGCACAGTTAATGACGCCCGGCGATCCCAAAACCACTGTGACCAACGTCCTTAAGTGGTATCAGAGTCAACCATTCGTTTATACGCTAGAACCGTCCAGCATTAGGGAACCCAACTTCGTTGATCGCTTCCTCTTTGAGACCCAAGAGGGCTTTTGTGAGCACTTTGCCTACAGCTTCGTAGCACTCATGAGACTCGCCGGCATTCCTGCTCGGATCGTAGGTGGCTACATGGGGGGCGAACTCAATCCAATCAACAACACCATTACGGTTCGAGAGATGGATGCACATGCCTGGACCGAAGTATGGATAGACGAACTCGGCTGGATGCGCGTTGACCCGACAGGCGTAGTCGCACCCGAGCGCATTCGGCTGGGCTCTATCGACAGTCTACGAAGTTCTGCGAGCTTTCTGAGCGAGTCGCCCCTCTCGCTGCTCCACCTAAACGACTGGCAGTGGATAAACACGCTCCGATGGCGGCTTGATGCGCTCAACTATCGGTGGCAATCAAACATAATGAGCTATCGAGATAAGCAACAATCAGCGTTGCTCAAATCGATCATCGGAAAAATAACCCCGTTGAGGATTCTCATGCTACTCGGTGCAACATTGTTACTAACTCTCGTCCCATTGATGCTGTGGTTTGTTTTGCGTGGTTCGGCTTTGTTCAAAACGTCGCAGCAGCGCAAATTGCAGCACATTGACCTACGGCTCAGAGAATACGGTGTTTTTCGTCTTGAAGGCGAAACACTGCGTCAGGCTGTGAAACGAGCCAACGCAGCGTCGGCGAGTGATTTGGCTACACTAACCGACGCAGTCAACGCCTTCGAGCGCACTTACTACGCCAAAACTTAGTGGCATTCGCTCCCTAAGCTAACTCATTGAGAGGAGTGCTGTCCGGGCGATGTTCCAACGTCGAGGGCGCTGTTGCTTCCAGCATCTGAGGCCAAACGCCGCAAGCTTTGTCAGGCTCTTTACTCTATATTCTGAACTACAAGGTCCGCTCAAGGATGGCCGTAGCGTGCGTTTTTTCCACAGTGACGCAGAGGACGGGATGACTCAAACAGCCTCTGGGCCGCTTTGACCCTGCGGGCTTCGCCGCTAACGCGGCTCGGTGCCAAATGCTCCAAGAGTCGCATTTGGTCGAACCAAAGGGTTCGTCCACACCGCCATCCCTGACAAAACCAAAAAAGGCCCTAACGGGCCCTTTTTTCGATTTTGGCGGAGAGGGAGGGATTCGAACCCTCGATACGTTGCCGTATACACACTTTCCAGGCGTGCGCCTTCGACCACTCGGCCACCTCTCCGTGGCGCGGGATTCTAGCACATCAAAACGCCGGATGGCTTCCTAGAAACTGCGTGTTCGGATCATTCAGGCTGCGGCTTCAGTCTGCTCACAGATGACGTCTGCATCCGCGCTTCGCAGGTACTTACCCAACGGCTTTTTACCCAGCACATCAGTCGCGCCATGCACACCATCCCAAACCATTTCACCCGCTATATAGACGGTATCAACAATACCATCCGGACGATTCACCATCTGCTCGTGCTCAAAGATATCTCGGTAGACCAACTCCCGCGTCTCATCGGACTGCCAATTATCCAGTGCGTCTGGATTAATAAGCACCATATCTGCCCTCGCGCCTAGGACCAAACTTCCGGCGTCGAGGCCAAAGATATCCGCCGGATCTTTGGTTAATCGTTTGACGACCTTTGCAACCACGTCCTCCCCCTGCTCTTTCGCGAGCTTGAGCGACATTAAATTGCTATCAAAAAAGGCCATATTCGTAATGTGTGCTCCCGAATCATTGAAGCCCGGGAGCGTATTCTCATGGAGTAAAAATGCCAACGTTGAACGGTTCTCGGCATTAGCGACATCCGCATAAAACCGAAAGCTTTTATCGTAAGTGCGAAGCATATGAAGCACGAAATCGGCATCGTCACGCAACTCAATATCGATTTTGTCAAAAGCCTCACGTTCGCTGTCTGATCGCGCGCAGGATCTGTCACCCGATTTGAATAACTGGGCCCGCGACATGACCTGAGCGAAGCTCTCTCCATCCCAGTCGGCACAGGGAGCGCCATCGAAAATGAGCTTTTCAGGCTCACGAATAACCAGACTATCCGGCAATCCCCGCCTGGCTTTCCAGCTCGCAAAGTCGTCACCCGTCCTTCCATGACGCCACTCTTTTCGGAAACGCGCCACCCACTCGACGTTCCCCATCAAACGCTGCCGCCCTTCGTAATCGTCGTACTCAAGCGCGATCAATTCTGCAGTAGACGAGAGCTCCTCAAAGAGAGGGCTGACAATACCATCGGACCAGACTCGAAAGTTGGTACCCAGCGCCTGGAAGTGTAAGCGACCGTCCAAAAGCTTGCTATTAAGCAATTTTGCCACCCCGAGAAAAAGCTTTGCGGACTTAGGCGCAGCAGTCATTTCCATGGCCGACAGCGCCGACGTCTTGAGGGGCTTCCCGAATAATCGACCGCTCGTCAATGTGAAGTAAAAAAGGGCTTTTAGACGATTTTCAATGATCGGTGTCGTTTGCCAAACACGATCATACTTTCGAACCACTTTTAGTAAGCGTCGAAGCTCGTTGAACGACGCGAACTGGGTAGGAATCCGCTTCTCAGTGTGTGGATCATTAGACAGGTAGTGAAACGGCAATCCATCTGTACTAAGACCTAGGTAACCCAGCTTCATGGCACCCTCTAAGATCGCTTCCATTTTCTGAAGTTCAACTTCGGTAGGCGCTCGACTAATACTAGCCTCAAGCCCCATTACTTCAATACGCAACATCGAATGGGGCACAAAAGCCGCAATGTTAGGACCTAAATTAAGCGTATCGAAATGAGCTAAATAATCCTCGGGATTGTCCCAGGTCATTTTTTTGGCGCAGGTCCGCAAGACTGCCTTAGGTATATTTTCGACCCGAGTAAAACAGTCGACAATAGGCTCTTGACCCTCACTCTCCTGGGCACCGAAACAGGTACCCAGACTGCAGTTACCCACCAGTACAGTCGTGGTTCCATGGCGAACCACTTCATCGAGTGCCGGTGCCACCTCGACCTCAAGATCGAGGTGCGTGTGGATATCCAACATCCCCGGAAGGAGCCATTTACCCTTTGCATCAATGACTTTTTTTGCGGCGTCATGAGGCAAATTCAGTCCACGGGCTACGATGACACCGCTGTTAACAGCGACGTCCTCTACACGCCCAGGTGTGCCTTCACCGTCGAAAACCGTTGCGCCACTAAAAAGAAGATCCCACTGCGCCATAGTGCTGCCCCGCCCCTTATTCTTGTGTGGTCAGAGGATAACGCGTTTTTGCGCGCAGCGGCTATGAGTCGCGATCGATGCTCATTGCTCATATAACCGGGTTAGACAAGGCGGCAGGGCCGCAGACGAGCGCCAGGGCGTAATATCGACGCCCCCGCGACGTTGAAAAAAGCCGACCACATGCAGCTCTGCCGGCAGGAGGGCATTTTCGAGCCGGGAGTAGAGATCTTCTACACACTGCTCGTGAAATCCTTGATGATTGCGCAGACTCGCGATCGCCCTCTCCACCTCGCGCTGATCATAGGCAGCCGAAGACATTTCGATACACAAACTGGCCCAATCGGGTTGTGCGGTCACGGGACAAAGCGAGCGAAAGCCAGAGCAGCGATAAATCTCAGTCCCCTTCGTATCACGGGGCGTGATCTGGACATCGCTCAAAGGCACTGTCGATACGTTTAACGCGCTCGGGTCAGTAGTGGTTAGTGTGACCTTTGCGCCCGTCAACGTAGATAGGTCTGCCTCAACACAGCTGACAGCAGCCTCATCGCTAACAAACTCGTGGGCATTGAGGGAATTCAAATAGAGCTTCAGCGATTTTGATTCAACCGTATAGGCACTCGATGCAGGGATAATCAGTGCGCCCACCAGGTAGCTTACGTTCTCGCCTGGTAATAGCCAGCTCAGCTCATAGCAATGCCAAATATCATGGCCGGTGCTAACATAGCGCGAGGCGTTGTCGATGCCTTCGCGTCCCGAGTGCCGATCTATCCGCTCTAAAATGTCGGGCGCGTATTGCTGCGGCGCGGCGACCTTTGTTCCTAAAACACCGGTCACATTAGGTCCTTAAACGCGTACCCGAGCCCAACAGATGCATTGCGTAAGCAAACGCGACTACGGTCAGTCCGATGAGCATGGCAAAGGAGACCGTTATGTCCACATCGCTCACACCGAGAACCCCGTAGCGAAACGCATTTACCACGTACACGAGTGGATTTATTTGCGATACGCCGGACCAAAAATCTGGCAGCAAATCAAGCGAGTAAAACACCCCGCCTAAATAGGTCAGTGGGGTCAGTACGAAGGTGGGTACAATATTGACGTCATCAAATGTGTTGGCAAAAACCGCATTGATAAGACCGCACAAAGAGAAGGCAACAGACGTCAACGCAACGACGCCCACAACAACACCCCAGTTGTGAATGTCGAGATCGGTGAAAAAGAGCGCGACTGAGGTCACAATGATCGACACCAAAATACCGCGCGACACCCCCCCGGCAGCGTAGCCTAGAACAATGACATAAGTAGGGGTTGGCGAGACCAACAGCTCTTCCACACTGTTGTTAAATTTAGCGCCAAAAAATGAGCCGACTACGTTTGCGTAGCTGTTGGTAATGATGGCCATCATAATCAGGCCCGGCACCACGAACTCCATGTAGCTAACACCGCCCATGGTACCTATGCGTTTACCGATCAAAGTACCGAAAATCAGAAAGTACAGAGACATGGTTATCGCCGAGGGAAGAAGCGTCTGCGTCCAGATGCGTAGATAGCGCCTCACCTCTTTCCTGAGAATGGTCAGAAACGCAACCCACTGCTCAAACGCACTCATGAGGCACCCTCCAGAACATTGACGAACATACGCTCAAGGCGGTTCTCTTTGTTGCGCATACTCACGACGCTCGCCCCCGCTTGGCTCAAGGCGGTAAAGACCTCAGTCAGATCTTGGCCCCGCGCCAATTCCACTTCGAGGCAGGTCGGCTCAATCGGACGCAAGTCGAAACCGGGCACAGAAAAGTTCGCCGGCAGCTCATCCTGCGTATCCAACAGGAAGGTCTCGCTGTTCAAGTCTCTCAATAAATCTTTAATGGAGCCTCGTGTCACAATCGTACCTTGATTAATGATGGCAACATTCCGACACAGCATCTCCGCCTCTTCGAGATAGTGTGTGGTCAAGATGATTGTCCGTCCCTCCGAATTAGTCTGGCGCAGAAAATCGTACATGCTGCGGCGCATCTCGATATCTACGCCCGCGGTCGGCTCATCCAGAATGAGCACACGCGGCTCATGAACAAGTGCACGCGCGATCATTAGTCGGCGTTTCATACCACCCGACAGCATCCGCATTTGCACGTGTTTTTTATCGGCAATCCCCAGCTTCTCCAGATAATAGTCCGCTCGCTTTCGGGCTATCCCGATAGGTATGCCGTAATAGCCCGCCTGGTGAATCAGAACATCTTCCACATTCTCAAACACATTGAAGTTGAACTCCTGCGGAACGATTCCAATTTGCTTCTTGGCCAGCGAGAAGTCGTCATCAATATCGATGCCGCAAATTTTCACATTGCCCTGCGTTTTGGATACCAGCGAGCTCACAATACCAATGGTCGTAGACTTACCCGCACCATTAGGTCCGAGCAGTGCGAAGAAGTCCCCCTCCTCGACTTTCAGGTCTATTCCTTTGAGTGCTTGAAACCCATTGGCATAGGTTTTTTGCAGACCGGTGATTTCTAACGCTGCCGACATGAGGGCTCCACTGTAAAACGAGCGGCGGAGTTTAACTAAAATACGGCGGATTATCGAAACCTTTACAAGAATGCTTGACGGCAAAGAGCAGGATTACTACTATGCGCCACCTTGCGAAGTACAGTACGTGCAGCACGTTCAGTCCCCTTCGTCTAGAGGCCTAGGACACCGCCCTTTCACGGCGGGAACAGGGGTTCGAACCCCCTAGGGGACGCCATTTAATGCGGGAATAGCTCAGCTGGTAGAGCGCAACCTTGCCAAGGTTGAGGTCGCGAGTTCGAATCTCGTTTCCCGCTCCAATTTTTTTCTTCATGCTCAGTCGGAAGTGCGTACAATACGTCGCGTTACCGCGCAGTCGCGCCTTGAAGAGCAGTTAGTATGACTGATTATTCTCCCGCTGAACTCGATACGCTGGCACTGCATGCCGGTGGCAAGCCCGACCAGGCGACTGGCGCACGGGCAACGCCAATTTACCAAACCGCTGCCTATTGTTTCCCCGACTCTGACTACGCGGCCGCATTATTCAATATGGAGCGTCCCGGGCATGTTTACTCACGTCTGAGCAATCCAACAACCGCGGTTCTTGAAGAGCGCATTGCCGCCATGGAAGGCGGAGTGGGCGCCATTGCGACTGCCAGCGGACAAGCCGCACTTCAACTGGCCATCATGACCATGATGGATGCTGGATCGCATATCGTTGCCTCGAGTGCCCTCTATGGCGGCAGTCACAACTTATTGGCCTACACACTTCCTCGCTTTGGTATCACTGCAACTTTTGTTGACGCCCGCGACGAAAACGCCATTAGAGACGCTATCCGTCCCGAAACAAGATTACTCTTTGGCGAAACGGTGGGAAATCCTGGTCTCGATGTCTTAAACATCCCCCTAGTCGCCGAAATCGCACATGAGCATGGCGTCCCACTGTTGGTCGATTCGACCTTCACTACTCCCTATTTGATCAAACCTTTCGAACTGGGTGCCGATCTTATTATGCATTCGGCAACGAAGTTTCTTAGTGGTCACGGCATCGTTATTGGGGGCTTGCTGGTTGATGGCGGCCGTTTTGACTGGGATGCCTCAGGTAAATTCCCGCAACTAACCGAGCCTTATGAAGGCTTTCATAACCTCGTTTTCACTGAGGAATTCGGACCGGCTGCGTTTATTTCGCGAGCGCGCAAGGAGGGCTTACGCGACTTTGGTGCCTGTCAGAGCCCCACCAGTGCATTTTATATTTTACAAGGCATGGAAACACTGGGTGTGCGAATGGAAAAGCACATTGCCAATACTCGGACAATCGTCAACTTCCTAAACGATAATGAAGCGGTGGCAGCTGTAGCGCATCCCGAACTCGCGTCGCACCCAGATCACGAGATAGCAAAAGCGCAGCTGCCGCGAGGTGCAAGTGCAGTCTTCACTTTTGAGATTAAAGGCGGTCGCGAAGCCGGCATCGCGTTCGTCAACGGCCTAAGCCTATTCTCTCACCTTGCCAACGTCGGTGACGCCAAATCTCTGGTCATTCACCCTGCCAGCACCACGCATTTTAGAATGGATGAGGCCGCCTTACGCGCTGCAGGCATCGGAGAGGGAACGATACGACTGTCGATTGGACTGGAAGATCCCAAAGACCTCATTGCCGACCTGAAGGCGGGACTCCGTGCGGCCTCGAAGGTAGTGGGAGACCGACATTCATGAACATCTCGATAGACGGAAAGCAGGTCTACGTCTACACCAACAATAAAGAGATTGATCCGGCGCGACAGTCGGTCGTTTTTGTACACGGCGCCGGGTTTGATCACAGCGTATGGACCCTGTTCGCACGTCACTTCTCCCGGCATAACTGGAACGTGCTTGCAATTGACCTGCCAGGACATGGTCGATCAGGAGGTGACTCCTTGACATCGATAGAAGCCATGGCCACGTGGATAATCGCCGTCATTGACAGCTGCGGCATAGCCCAGAGCGCCCTCGTAGGCCACAGTATGGGTAGTTTAATCGCACTCGAGACTGGTGCTAGGCTTGGTACCAGAGCCTCTAAGGTTGTCCTCATTGGATCGATATCGCCAATGCCCGTATCTGATCCGATTCTCGATGCGACAGCCAATAAGCCTAGTACCGCACATTCGATGCTCACGTCATTTAGTTTTAGTAAAAACAATCTGATGGGAGGGAATCCGAACCCGGGCATGTGGATGGTCAGTGACAGCATGCGTCGCTATGAAGACGAGCAACAAGCCGCGCTTGATTTAGATATGCGTGCATGCAATCAGTATCAGCGTGGCTTGGAAGCCGCCGGTGAGATTACAGCACCGACCCTTATGCTGCATGGCGATGCCGACCGGCTCACACCATTGAAAGCAACTCAGCCACTTTTGAAGGCACTCAAACAGGGCCGAATGGACGTGGTGCCTGGCTCAGGCCACTCGCTTATGGTTGAAGACCCCAATCATGTCCTCGACCAACTCAGACTCCATCTAGGTTAGTAACCCACAATGACAAAGACGATCACCCTCCTCGATGGCGGATTGGGCCAAGAGCTCATCAAACGCAGCACTGCGCCACCCCACCCGCTCTGGTCCACACATGTGATGATGACTGAGCCAGAGTTAGTATCGGCCGTCCACAAAGATTTTTGCGAGGCAGGTGCTAGAGTCATTTGTTTAAACACCTACGCGGTCAGCCGTTTTCGTCTTAACACTTATGTGCCCGATGAGTCGCTCGAGAATATGCTCGCACTGTCTCACCGTGTGGCGGCGGCGGGAATAGAGGCCGCACACTGTTCGGAGCCCGTCTCAGTGGTCGCCTCGCTACCCCCACTTAACGCCTCCTATGACCATACTGTGGCGCCGAATCATGAAAGCGCCTACGAGCAATATCAGGAGCTTATTCAGCTCCAAAAGCACCGAGTCGATGGTTTTTTATTAGAAACCATGAGCAATATGGCCGAGGCAACTGCAGGTGCTAAAGCCATTCAGGACGAGCACGTCATCGGCGCTGTAGCGTTTACCCTTAGCGACAGCGATCCAAGTATCCTTCGCTCAGGAGAATCATTAGAAGACGCCATAACAGCGGTGAAACCCTATGAGCCCTCGGCTATCTTAATTAACTGCTCGGTTCCCGAAATCGTGACAGACGGTATGAAAATAGTTGCCAAATCGGGAATCCGATTCGGTGGGTATGCCAACGGCTTCACTTCTGTCGAGGCCCTGGTACCTGGCAGCACTGTCGATCGTCTGTCACAGCGCAAGGACTTAGGGCCTGAAGAATATCTAGCGTTTGTTATCGAATGGCTGAACATGGGCGCTGATATCATTGGCGGTTGCTGTGAAATTGGTCCCGCTCACATTGCCACTATTGCGGACTACTGTAAGCATCAGGGGATTGCTACCACCGCCACGATAGCTCCCTGACTATTCGTCTTTCTTCAAATCAATCGAGAGACTATTGATACAGTAGCGCAAGCCGGTATCTGTTGGCCCATCGGGAAAAACGTGGCCTAAATGGCCACCGCAAGCCTGACACAAGACTTCGGTTCGCAGCATCCCGTGGCTAGCATCGCGTTCCTCATCAATGACGTTCGGCGCAGCCGGTTTATCGAAGCTGGGCCAACCGCAGCCGGCATCGAACTTACTTTCCGACTCAAAGAGAACTTCACCACAGCCTCTGCAGGTATAGACACCTCGCTCTGTGGTGTTCCAGTATTCACCCGTAAAAGCTCTTTCCGTACCCTTTTGTCGAAGTACGTGGTATTCGTCAGGCGTCAATTTGCCACGCCAATATGCATCGTCCTTGTCTGTCATTACCATCTCCTTATAACCCTACTGAGTTCGATATGGGGTTTCTGCGCCGCAGTTCAATGAACGTGTCCTACACCTGCGGCAGTTAGTATTTGAACTAAGTCTGGACGCGGCTCACTCAGCGTTACCCGTAAGTCGCTGATTTGGTGGCGCAGACGATAGTGTTCACGCAACGATTCAAATGTTTGGCTCACGGGCGCGCTCTGCCACACACGGCGAAAATGCGCATCATCCTCTACGATACAACTGACCGCCGAGATCGCTTTGTCCAGCGCATTAAGCTTAGTCAACGCGTCAATCTGAGCCAACGTGTCACCCCGAGCTGGCGTGTCAACCCGAGCTGGCGTGTCGACTCTGGACAGCCCCGAAACATCGAGCACCATCGGAACCTCGTCGGTTACGTCTGCTCGGACTTCTGACTCGCTGATACCCAAGGCACTTACCAGTGAGTCAATCAAATAGTCAGTAGCGTTGATTTTAGCGTTGGTTGAGTAGCCAGCGATGTGAGGCGTCGCAAGAGCGACTTTAGATACGAGCTCAGCTGATATCTTAGGCTCGCCCGGCCACGTATCGATAACTAAAGTCACACCTCTTGACGCCAAGTCAAGAAGTGCACCGGTTGTCACGAGTCCCCCTCGTCCAGCGTTAATGAACAGCGCGTCATCTCTGATGCACCCCACCCGTGTGCTATCAATCAAATTTTGGCTTGGATGTGGATAGTCACCATGCAGCGAAGCATGCAGAGAAACAATCGGACAGCCTAGTGCGTCCTCGAGGCAGACATGCTCAACACCGGCGGTGACATTGTGCACGAACGGGTCGTACACCATCACGCGCGCACCCAAAGCAACCAGACGAGCAGCCAATGCATGACCGACATGGCCATAGCCCACCAGGCCAACAATCTCACCGGCCAGTAAGGCGGGTAAGCGATGGCAAGACGCAATCGCTGCCAAAACGTAGTCGCCAACGGCGGCCGCATTACACCCTTTCGCGTCCGCAAAGCCGATATTTCGGTACTTTAGATAGTGGGTATCAATATGATCTACGCCTGAACTGGCGGTCCCGACAAAGCGCAGGTGAGCACTCGCCAATAGCGTAGCGTCAACACGCGTAACCGTCCGAGTGAGCAGTGCATCAGCGTTCCCTAGACTAGCGGCCGACACATCGCCACCCGCAATGGGCACGAGCTCGATGGGTAATGCTGATAAGCGCGGTGTTACTCGAATAGCACTGTCAATTACCACCTTAGGCCTAGGCTGCGTCTTTGACATCACACTCTCAAGGATAAAGCGGCTAACGCTTGATTGAAGCGCGAGGCTCTCGGTGGAAGCCCGTTCGTACGTAACAAGCTTACCTTTGTTGTAACCGCCTCGTTGAAGATTTGGATTGCGGGGTCATCTGAGCTAATCATCAGATTATCCACGCTGACGGTAAACGCTAATCCAAGGCTCTCGCAGAACAACGCTTCGATAGCTTGCGGCGTAACCTCCACGCTGAAAAAAGCAGCCTGCTCTCGTTCATCACGCCCATCGGGTGCGTACCAGTACCCGTAGTCGGGTAGCCTGCGCCTAATGGCACCTGCAACACACCAATGAGCGACTTCATGTAGCGCGCTGCGCCCAAAATCCTCACGGAAAAACACGGTCGATGGCTGACCCGGGGCAAAGAAGGGCTCATCAGCGCCCCCTCGTAATATTGTATTCTCCGGTCTCTGAAATAAACCATCAAAGGTCTTCACGAGTGCACTGCTAAGAATGGATTCCTGCAAGACCTAACCTACTTTCTTAACTCTATACATAAATCGATCGGCAATCTGCTCACACTCGAGGAGTTGGTGCCCCAAGAAATCACAGAATTTCGCAACGTCGCGACGAGTAGATGGATCCGTCGCGCTCAGACAAATAACGTCGCCTACGGACGCCTTGCGCATCGCCGCATGGAGCATCATGACGGGCTCGGGACACCGGAGCCCTAAGGCATCAATTTGATACTCCATGAGAGGAGCTTACGACGATGCCGCTAGGGCTTCTTAAAGCGGAGCGTCATCCTGTCGCTCTCACCAATTGCCGCATATTTTTCTCGATCGTTGTCGCCTTCACGAAAACTAGGCGGTAGCGTCCAAACACCGCCGGGGTAGTCTTTTGTGTCCTTCGGATTCGCGTTTATGTCGCTTCTGCCATCGAGTACGAAACCCGCTGCCTCAGCCAGCGCGATCACCTTGGCCTCAGGGACATAGGCGGTGCGCTTCATCTGGTCCAATCCCATACCGTCAGTACCGCGATGCTGAACCACACCAAGGGTGCCACCGGACTTCAACACGCGAAAAATATCTGCAAGTGATGCGTCCGCACTGCCAGCCCGGAGCCACGAATGTACGTTCCGAAAGACCAATGCCATATCGACTGTTCCGGCTTCAACATTTAAGGGCATGGCGGGTGGTTGCATGACACGGACATCAACGGCCGAGTAAACATCGTTATCCGCGCCTAATTTCTGCAGGTAACCACCAAGACTACGACGACCGTAGGCACTGCTATTCGGAGATGCGTGGCCGGCTATCATCCTGCCATGGTCCTTCAGCAGCGGCGCGAGGATTTCGCTGTACCAACCACCACCGGGAGATACCTCGAGGACGGTCATATCGGGGGTCAAACCAAAAAATGTGAGCGTCTCCTGAGGACGTCTGGCAGCATCTCGCGCTTTATTGCCCTCCGATCGATGCTCTCCCGTTAAGGCTGCATCCCAAGCTAGCTCTTTGTGCCCATCTGCAAAGGCCAAAGAGCTCATCAAAGCAACGGCGATCCATGTTATTTGTTTCATAGTCAACTCCTATCGACAATGTTGCGTATAGACATCACATTACGCGGTGGCCATGATGATAACCGCTAGACGCAACGAAGGGCATACATGCAACAACAATACGTGATCACATTCGCGGGCGCCGATCGGACAGGTCTAGTAGAGACACTGGCAGATCTCGTCAAAGTGCACGGCGGTGACTGGCAGCGGAGTGAATTAGCTAGGCTCGATGGGGCCTTTGCAGGCGCCATACTTGTTCATCTGTCTACAGAGGGATTTACCACTCTAAAGTGCGCTATCAAGGATACCGGAACGGCCGACTTGGTCGTACAGATTACACCCTCAGTATCGCAGCCTCAGCTAGAGCCCAATCTTCATCTGAGCCTCACCGGCCCCAACCGACCAGGTATCGTCTATGAGATCACACACGAGCTCGCTGAATTAGAGGTCAATATTCTTCATTTTACGTCACGTGTTGAGAGCGCGGCCTGGTCGGGCGAGCCGCTTTTTATGGCCCATATAGAAGCCTATGCGCCGGCACACCTTGAGGTCGATGCACTGCGGGAGCGGCTCGACGTGATCGAAGACAAAATGACCTTAGAAATCGATATTGAGTCGCGGTAGACCTACGACTTACGACGCATAAAGCGCAGCAGCAACGCAGCGGGAACGGCTGTAAGGATTAGCAGTCCAACACCCTGAATACTGAGCCAGACGTAGCCCAATAAAGCATCCGACGATACGCCCACGATATCGACAGCCCCCCAGATGAGAGCCAGTGTCGCTAACACGCCGAGCGATGCTGTTCGCAGTGCTTTGACATATTTGCGGCTTAACACCTATGCCGCCTCAAATAATAGGCGTCGTTGATACGACGTCCCCATTCTGCCCTCGGTGGCGCAATGCGTGATCGATTAAAACCAGAGCCAGCATCGCCTCGGCTATCGGCACTGCGCGCAAACCAACGCAGGGATCGTGTCTACCTGTCGTGACGACCTCGGCTTCCTCACCCATGACATCAATGGATTGGCCGGGAACCTGAATCGACGAGGTTGGCTTAAGCGCTATCCCCACCGTGATGGGTTGACCACTCGAAATCCCACCCAAAACACCACCAGCATGATTACTCAAAAAACCATCTGCCGTCAGCTCGTCTCGGTGTTCGGTTCCGCGCTGTTGAACCACGGAAAACCCCGCACCAATCTCGACGCCTTTCACCGCATTAATGCCCATCATGGCCGATGCGATGTCTGCATCAAGTCGGTCAAAAATGGGCTCGCCCCAGCCCGGGGGCAAGCCATCTGCTACCACCTCAAGCTTTGCACCAACCGAATCGCCATCGCGACGGATCTGTGTCATGAAAGCCTCGAGCTCGGGTATCAAGCCCGCATCCCCGCAAAAAAACGGGTTTGTCTCTACCAAATCCCAGTCTGTTTGGCTCACCGTCAGAGGTCCAAGTGCGCTTAGACATCCCCGAATGGACACCCCATACCGCTCTTTCAGCCACTTCTTTGCCACGGCCCCTGCAGCCACACGCATTGCCGTTTCGCGTGCAGAGGACCTGCCGCCGCCACGATAATCCCTGACACCGTATTTTTGTTGATATGTGTAGTCTGCGTGTGCCGGACGAAAAACGTCTTTGATTTTACTGTAGTCCTTGGACTTCTGATCGGCATTCATGATCAATAGACCGATAGGGGTACCCGTAGTTTTACCTTCAAACACACCGGACAAGATTTGCACCTCGTCGGGCTCTTTACGCTGCGTAGTGAACCGAGACGTACCGGGCTTACGCCGATCGAGGTCAGGCTGCAGGTCTGCGGCACTTAACTCGAGTCCCGGCGGACACCCATCAATGACGCAACCCAGCCCTAGACCATGGCTTTCACCAAATGTCGTGACAGTAAACAGACGACCAAATGTATTACCCGACATGCCTCATTCCTAAATTCACTTACTTTCCCCGCCGTTGAACGAGGTCTTACCTGCCCATTGTGCCAGATCTTGAGCCATAAAAGCGGCGACACCATGACCCCCTTGCTCCAAATCCACCCATGTCGGATGAAGACAGGGGTCTAGTTCGTCCAGCGCGTCTTGACTATTGCCCACTTCCAAAAGCAAGAGGCCTGTACTCCGAAGCAAACGCGCCGCATCGTGAAGCAGCACCCGGACTAAATCTAAACCATCATCCCCGCCAACGAGTGCTAAACCCGGCTCATGCCGATATTCTGGGGGAAGATCCGCCATATCGTGAGCGTCAACATACGGGGGATTTGCTATAACAATATCGACCGAATCATCGGCACACCATGCCAACAAATCACCCTTCACTATGCCGTCGACTGGGTGGCGTTGACTGTTTTCTTGTGTCAAAGCAAGCGCCGCATCATCTAAATCGCTCAGTACGACCGTAGCATTTGGGAAAACCAGCTTAGCCAGCATTCCCAAACTGCCCCCTCCACAACACACGTCTACAATGACCGCTGGTTGCTCGTCCTGAAACCACGGCGCAAAGCCATTTAAAATGATCTCGGCAATCGGAGATCTCGGAACTAACGCTCTGCTATCCGCCTTAAAACACAAGGGTCCGAGATACGCCTCGCCTGTCACATAGGCCAGAGGTAAGCGGTCGCCGCATCGCTGTTTAAGGAGTACACCCAGGGTTGCCGATGCATCGTCGGGAAAAGCGCGTTCAAGCACCTCTGTACCCGTATTGAACGGTGACAATCGAGCTGCCGCTAAGACCAAGGCAACCGCCTCATCGTGCGCTGATTCATAGCCGTGCCCGAAAAAGACATCCGCCTTCAAAAGAGCGGTTTCGGTCTGCAGCAAAATCTCGCGGAACGTCGGCAAAACCCAAGCACCTCGGCCAAAAGAGCATGGTAACATCCGCGCCTTCTGGAGGAGAGTTACATGGAACAACACTGGGAAAAAATTATTGAGGCTGTTGGAGAAGACCTCTCTCGGCCTGGACTACAGGATACACCTAAGCGCGCGTCAGAAGCATTCAAATTCCTCACTCATGGTTATCAGCAAAACCTGCATGAGGTGACTAATGGTGCGCTGTTCCCCAGTGACTCCAGTGAAATGGTGTTGGTTCAAGACATCGAGCTGTACTCGTTGTGCGAACACCATCTACTCCCCTTTGTTGGACGGTGTCATGTCGCCTACCTCCCTCGCGGTAAGGTACTCGGTCTATCAAAGGTGGCGCGAATTGTGGACATGTTTGCCCGTCGCCTTCAAATACAAGAGCAACTCACTGTTCAAGTCGCAGAGTCCATTAGCGAAGTGACGGGCGCCGACGATGTCGGTGTCATTATCGAGGCTGAGCATATGTGTATGATGATGCGCGGCGTCGAGAAGCAAAATTCAGCAACTAAGACCTCAGCTATGCTCGGGTCGTTTCGGGACGACGCAAAAACCCGCGAAGAGTTCCTATCGCTACTCAGCTTACCGTCGCTGCGGCGTCGCTAGGCAATTGTCCGGTCTGAAAGAAGTTCTCCAGGATTGCGGACAGTGCCTGAACATCGCCCTCCATATGGAAGTGATGTGGCCCGCGGATAGTCAGCTGACTAAACCGTGGAGTGAGAAGCCCGATGCCCCTGATGCGCTCCTGGGACTCGCTGCTTGCAAAAAAACCTGCATCACCGGTAATGACGGCAACAGGGCAAACCATCGACCGATAAAATGAGTTTGAGGTTTCCTCTGAGAGCTTGATGGTACTGCTGCCTAGTAACTTGGGATCACTCAGCAGCAACCAGCCCTCGTCCAATTGACGCAAAGCCCTCGGCGCCAATACCTTGGCATTATCCCGGGTAAACCCGTAGCGTGAGCGCGCCTGAATAAACTCCTCTACAGAGGAAAAAATGCGCGGTGGTTTAGACAGGTAACGCCGCCTCTCTGACAGCGAATTTCGAAATAATTCGGCCCCATTGTCGTTCTCAAATGACCGTGAAATCATGCCATCAAGCATACACAAACTAGCGCATCGATCACCCAGAGCCACGGCCAGCACACCCGCTACGGCAGCGCCCCGACTGTGTCCCACCACGTGGACTTGTTGCACATCCAGCTGATCAATGATCGCAGCTAGCTGCGGGATATCGTCCCAAATATGATAGTTGGCATCCGCAGAGCGGTGGCTGCTGAAGCCGTGACCGGAAAGATCGAGCGCCACAACGTAAAAATTGCTCAACAAGGGCGCGAGGATTGAAAAGCTTAGGGCGTTATCGAGCCAGCCATGAATGACAAATACCATGGGATTTGCCGAGTCGCCCCAAGCGAGCCCCCGGTAGGTCAGTCCGTCTGCCTCAAAGCTCAGTTCGGTAGGCTCTGCTATCACAAAAGGAGACCTCTGGGCGCATGATGAAGTAGCTCACCGCCACCCCTGCAAGGCGCCGTGAGGCGGATAAGCGCAAAACCACTCGGCTCCAGCGGCGAAAAATCGTCAGTATCGCACCACACATCAATGAGTTGGGACAGATAAGGCTGATGCCCTACGAGCAGCTGATGAGGCTGACTCTCGTCAAGGTAGGCGCCGGAGATGTAGTCGTCACAATTGGGCGCTAACAGATCTGATGCGACTCGCCACTGAAAGCCGAGATCTTCGTCCAGCAAGGTTGCCGTCTGCAGAGTGCGAGCTAGAGGACTGTGTAAGCAGAGCGCAGGGAAATCCATCCCGGATTGTTCACAGACACGCCGATAGAGCTGCGCGGTCTCTTTGACATGACTGACACCGCGCGGCGTCAGTTCGCGCTGGGCGTCGAGCGAGGCGTAACCCGCCTCACCGTGACGCCACAACGTGACTAACATGTCATGCGCTCATCTCGACAAGCAGTTTATTCATACGTGATACATAACTCGCAGGGTCATCCAGCTGTGAGCCCTGTGCCAGCGTGGCTTGGTCGAGCAAAATAAGAGCCAGATCCGCAAACCGATCCTCGTCTTGCTCGCTATCCATCCTCTTAACCAGGCCGTGGCTAGTATTAACCTCTAAAATAGGGTCACTATCCGGCAAATCCTGACCCGCAGCCTCGAGTATGCGTCGCATCTGAGCGCCCAACTCGTGCTCACCAACCACTAGGCAGGCAGGAGAATCAGTTAGCCGCAACGTTGGCCTCACCTCACTTACCCGTCCATCCAGTGCAGCTTTCAGCCGCTCCAGTAAGCCCTCGTTTTCACTTTTTGCCGCCTCAAGCTCAGCTTTCTCTTCCTCCGTACTGTCACCAAGATCGAGCTCCCCCTTAGCAATATCCTTGAGAGGCTTTCCATCGAACTCGTTCACGTGTCCCATCAGCCAGTCGTCGATACGATCCGAGAGGAGCAACACCTCGATGCCCTTCTTGCGAAACACTTCGATATGGGGACTATTTTTAGCTGTGACATGATTATCAGCCGCAACGTAGTAAATCGCATCCTGCCCTTCTTGCATGCGCGACACATAGTCCGTGAGGGAGACGTTTTGCGTGGATTCATCCGTATTGGTGGAGGCAAACCTCAGTAGCGCCGCAATTTTCTCCCGATTGGCGAAGTCCTCTCCCGGACCTTCTTTCAAGACATTACCAAAGACTTCCCAGAATGACTGGTAGTTTTCAGCATCAGACTTGGCCATCTTGCCGAGCATGTCTAACACGCGTTTAGTCACCGCATTTCTCAGGGAATCCACCTGAGGGCTCTGCTGGAGAATCTCGCGCGAAATATTCAGCGGTAGATCCTGTGAATCCAGCACACCTTTTACAAAGCGCAAATACAGCGGCAGAAATTGTTCAGCATCATCCATGATAAAAGTGCGCTGAATATAGAGCTTGAGCCCGCGAGCGCCCTCTCGGTTCCAAAGGTCAAACGGCGCTTGACTGGGAATGTAGAGCAACGAGGTGTAGTCGAGCTTGCCCTCTACACGATTATGGCTCCAGCTCAGCGGATCCTGATAGTCACTGGACACATGACGGTAGAATTCCTTGTACTCATCGTCACTGACATCTGACCGACTTCGCGTCCACAATGCCTTAGCTTCGTTGATGCGCTCTAATTTGGGCTCAGACGCGGCTTCGTCATCGTCCCCCGATGCCGGAGGTGTTTGCTCAAGCATCATTACGGGCACCGAAATATGGTCGGAGTATTTTTTAATGACCGTTCGAACGCGCCAGGGTGAGGCGAATTCTTCAGCGTCGCTATTCAAATGCAGAATGACTGACGTACCAGCAACATCGCGGTCTGCCTCATCTACGCTAAACTCGTCCTCACCCGTTGACTCCCAGCGCGTTGCGCTGTCCTCACCGGCTCGTCGAGAGATAACTTCGACACGGTCGGCAACGATGAACGACGAATAAAAACCGACACCAAACTGTCCGATTAACTGGCTGTCTTTTTGCTGATCACCACTAAGTTGCTCCATAAAAGCCGCGGTACCTGACTTCGCTATCGTGCCAAGATTCTCAATGACATCATTGCGGGACATACCGATGCCGTTATCATGAATGGTCAGTGTCTTCGCGTCTTCGTCAACATCGACACGAATTTCATAGCCCTCACTGCCCACATCGAGTGCGCCGTCTGCAACCGCCGCGAAACGCCTCTTATCAATGGCGTCTGACGCGTTTGAGATCAGTTCACGAAGGAAGATCTCGCGATTGGAATACAGCGAATGAATCATCAGCTGAAGCAGTCGTTTAGCTTCAGTTTGAAATCCCATGGTTTGCTTTGAGGACATGTCCCGCTCCTGTTTTTTAACGTAACCAGACACATGGGGGGAGGAACTGGATAATTCAAGACAGTCAGCGCGAAAATCTGCTCATTGAGCAAAAAAAAACCCGCTTAAAGCGGGTTTTAATTTCTCAGCTACAAAGTCACCAGCCTGTAATTTCAGCCATGGCGCTTCCAATATCAGCGAGTGAACGCACTGTCTTGACACCAGCATCCTCTAGCGCAGCAAATTTCTCATCAGCGGTACCCTTGCCGCCCGAGATGATGGCTCCAGCATGCCCCATTCGCTTTCCTTTAGGGGCTGTTACGCCTGCTATGTAGGAAACGACGGGTTTTGTCACATTCGCTTTGATAAAGGCGGCAGCTTCCTCTTCAGCCGACCCACCAATTTCCCCAATCATAACGATTGATTCAGTCGCCGAATCCTCTTGGAACAGCGCGAGGATATCGATGAAGTTAGAACCTGGAATCGGGTCACCACCAATCCCTACGCAGGTCGATTGGCCAAAACCAGCATCGGTAGTCTGCTTAACGGCTTCATAGGTCAGCGTTCCAGAGCGGGAAACGATCCCGACCTTGCCTGGAAGGTGAATATGCCCCGGCATGATACCAATCTTGCACTGTCCCGGCGTAATGACTCCGGGACAATTTGGCCCAATCAGGCGGACACCTAACTCATCGCAGCGTACTTTTGCGTCAAGCATGTCCAGCGTTGGGATGCCCTCCGTTATGCATACGATCAACTCAATACCCGCATTGGCGGCTTCTAGAATGGAGTCTTTACAAAACGGCGCCGGTACATAGATCACAGACGCGTTTGCCCCCGTCTGATAAACCGCGTCACCCACCGTGTCAAAAACAGGAAGATCAAGGTGTGTCTGTCCGCCCTTACCGGGCGTAACGCCACCCACCATCTGCGTACCGTAGGCAACAGCCTGCTCTGAGTGGAATGTGCCCTGAGAACCTGTAAATCCCTGACAAATAACACGCGTATTTTTATCAACCAAAATGCTCATGCAGCACCTCCAGCAGCAGCAACTACCTGCTGAGCCGCATCAGTCAGACTGGTTGCAGCGATAATATTAAGTCCACTTTGTGCTAGCACTTCCCGTCCCAGCTCCGCATTATTGCCCTCTAAACGGACCACTACCGGCACCTTGACACCCACTTCATTGACGGCGCCAATAACACCCTCTGCAATTAAATCGCACCGGACAATACCGCCAAAAATATTGATAAGAACAGCCTGAACATTGTCGTCGCTGAGAATGATTTTGAACGCCTCAGTGACACGTTCCTTGGTTGCACCACCGCCAACATCTAAGAAATTAGCGGGCTGACCACCATGCAGCTTCACAATATCCATGGTTCCCATCGCAAGCCCTGCACCATTGACCATGCACCCGATATTTCCTTCAAGCGCGACATAGTTGAGCTCCCAAGACGCAGCAGCCGCCTCACGCTCGTCTTCTTGAGACGGGTCATGCATCGCCTGCAGATCCTTGTGTCGGTAAAGCGCGTTAGAGTCGACGACGACTTTGGCGTCTAGGCAATGCAGATTTCCTTCGTCAGTAATGACGAGCGGATTGACCTCTATGAGAGCAAGATCTTTATCCTTAAAAAGATTGGCTAAGCCGTTGAAAATATTTACAAATTGCTTTACTTGAACGCCCTTCAAACCAAGTTTGAATGCGAGCTCACGCCCCTGAAAAGGCTGCGGGCCGACAAGTGGATCGATCGTCGCTTTGAGGATCTTTTCGGGGGTCTCTTCGGCCACCTTCTCGATCTCCACACCACCTTCAGTTGATGCCATAAACACGATCCGACGTGTCGACCGATCGACCACAGCACCCAGATAGAGCTCATCCGAAATATCCGTGCACGTTTCCACCAAAATCTTGGAAACGGGCTGACCATTAACGTCCG
>CAJYAI010000021.1 GCA_913064725.1 uncultured Alteromonadaceae bacterium
GTTGCTCGGCTCGTCAGGTTATGCCCGTTTTCGAAAAGGCTCTGTTATTACAAAGACCCATTATGGTACCAGAGGCCAACATCATTACCTGTTATCGGTACCACACCACTTCAAAGGTCTCTGAAACCTAAGCATTTACTAAGGACTGCCTAGTCGTCAAGGAAACACTTGGTGCTACTGTTAGTGCTACTCAGAGCCCGGGCAGGTGACCGTACCCCCTCCCACATATGTATACATGTGGGTGCAGAAGTTGAGGGAGTTTTGGGTGTAAACCAGATGTCACTGTCGCAGTAGTTCCCCGCCAGACACACCAGAAGACAATTTGAAAAAAGTAGGTCTTTAGAAACAGAGTCGTGATTGTTGTTGGTTCTAGATAGATACATTAGAGGGTGAACGAGCCAAAAAGATAAAGTAAAAAAAATAAAAAAAGGGGACGATGAGCCCCCTTTTCATCGATCCCTGAATTGGCGTTTAGAAGGTGTAACGTGCGGTTAGTAGCCAGTTAGCGGGAGTACCTTCGATCAGAGTTGGATAACCGAGCGAGCCTGCCGTATTGCCTGCGTCAATCAAGTACTCCTTGTCGAGAATGTTCTTGCCATATAAGCCAAGTGTCAGCACATCAGTGACCTGATACTCAACACTTGCGTTGAGTAAACCGTAGCCCTCCTGCAGGGTGTCTGGATCGTTAGAGGCTTCGAAGAAGACGTCGTCAATGTAGTTCCAGCTGAGAGTAGAACGCAGCTTGTCGGTATTGAATCTCACACCCACAGCGTAGGAAAACTCAGGAGAGAATCGATACTGATTGCCTTCGTAGTTGATGATGCCATCAACGTCATCGTTCTTGCCGTACTCAGCATCATTAAAGCCATAGGTTAGGTATGCTGAGAATGCGTCATTAAACGTGTATTCGCCTTGGAATTCGAAGCCCGAGATTGACGCTTCGTCGTAATTAACTTGCTTGGGAAGGCCTGTGACAGGGTCGTCGATACCGACAACAAGGTTCTTGTAGTCGTATGTGAAGTAGGCCGCACCCAGACTCAAATTAGCTGCGACGTAATACACGCCAATATCGTGAGAGTCGACCGACTCACGCTCAAGCGATGTGCCGACCAAGACCGTTTCGCCTGAAGGTGTTTGGCCTTGTGCGAAGTTGTAATAAACGCTCATGTAGTCATTTACGGCGTAGTTTGCGCCCAGTTTCCAGAGCACCTCTGAAGCCTCGTCAGCGTTACCGTTGACTTCGGTCTCTTCATCTCTGACGCCTACGGTCAAGGTTAGTTGCTCTGTCACATTAACGTCGACGTTAGCGAACAAGCCTGAAGTCTCGGTTTTGGTTGGCCGGAGAAATGAAGTGAAGTCAGCGAGTAGCCCAACCCCGGCCGGCACAGCCTCACCGGTAAAGGGATTCACGGTTACAGGGTTTAATGCGTACGTAGTGTCGGCAACGGCTTGTCGTAGGCTTTGAATACCGAGGGCGTCTGGGAAAACCGTATCGTCGCTGAAACTTTGAAATCCTGTGGGGGGAATGACGGCGCCTTGTGCAAACTCATAGGCGAGACGGTGTTGCAGATCACCGTAGAGCTTGAAGAAAGTGAACTCGTTTTCCACGGTTAAATCGTTGTAGCCAATGCGAATAGTAAAAAGATCATTACTGTAGTTTGCGAAAATCTCGTGGCCCGTGAATTCTGACTCGTAGCCGTAGTCACGCTCGTCAATTCGGAGTGGGCCACCGTCGACTTCGTAGTACTCGTAGAGATCACCCTCGTTCTTGTAGCCGTTGTAATTGAAGCTCAATTGGTCATTCCACTCTAACGCAGTCTTGAGTTGATACAGTGACATGTCACGTTTGATGCTGGTTTCGGCACCGCCAAAGTCCAAGGGGTCAGATGCAGATGCTGTACCACCTACCGGCAAAAAGTACTTGCTCTTGAAGCCGATGCCGGGACCGTCGTTGTCCTCGTTAGCCAGAATAATGTCTGCGGAGAATCGATCGAATTCGATGCTGGTTGTGAAGCGAATATTGTCACCCACCCGCGCGTTTTGGTCTTCACCGTTTAGGTTTTCTGAGTAGCCGTCTTTATCGACTGAAAACGCGGCAAGACGCATTGCGACATTGTCGTTTATAACTACGTTCGCGAGACCTTGAACACGGCGTTCGGAGAACGATCCTACCCCTGCACCAACCATGAACTCGTTTCCATCGAAGCTAGCCTTAGTTGAGACCACGTTTACCGCGCCAATTACTGCGAACGAGCCAAAGGCTGTTGGCTGGGGACCTTTGAGGACCTCAACACGCTCAACATCATGCAAAAACTGGCTGGCGAAAATTCGGTCGGTTGTATTCAAACCGTTAAAAAATGCACCAAGTTTTGGGTCGCCATCCTCGTCGCCAATACCACGAATCGTGTAGCTGGGACCGGCAACAGACTGCTCTTGCACGAGCATGTTAGGTACAAAATTAGACAGTTGATTCATCTCTTTAATTTCCTCGCTTTCGAGGAAGGCGGTGTCGAACACGTTAGTCGTGGTGGTAACGTCGAGGATGGATTTTTCAACCTTTTCGGCGGTGACAATGACAACCTCAACCTGATCTGAGTTTTGCGCGGATGCGGTAGAGGTGAGTAATGTTATGAACAATGAAGAGATGATCCAATTTTGTCTCATTACGGATGCTCCTGGTGGGTAGAGTGGGTTGGTCGAACTGCTCCGACGGCGGGAGTATGGTGATAGAGGACTACAGTTCGGTGAAACTGAGATGATGTTTTTGTGTCTACTGAGACATCGCTCGTATTGGCTTTATAGGACCGATATCGGGACTGGTTCCTACAACTGCTTGAGTGAGTAAGTAGCCTAGTTCAGGTCTTGTAGATCACGGCGCCGCTGTTTCTTGGCTCGCATGGTGGAGGTTGCCCTAAGTGCTGCCTTGGACCGTCCTGTTTGACTCGCCCGGCTTCTGTCGATGCCAATGTCATCACAGGACTTGCCGTGATCGACCTGAGTTTGCGAACGTGCTTCACTCTCAACGGAGGGTCAGTTGTTGATTGACACCGCTCGCTAACACACCAAAGGCTGCTATGTTCGAGCTCAAACACATTGACAAGGCATTTCGGGATCGTGAAGACGAGATCCACGTGGCGCGTGATTTGTCTTGGTCTTTGGGTGCCGGTGACAACGCGGCGCTCATGGGGGAGAGTGGGGCGGGAAAAACCACGCTGATGAATATTATAGCCGGCCTAGATACCGTCGACGCTGGCGAGGTGCTGGTGGGCGGCGAGCCAATAGCTGGCCTCAGTCAGGCGGAACTGACCACTTTTCGTCGAAATCGCCTTGGCTTGATCTTCCAAAAGTTCCACTTGGTTCCTGCGCTGTCGGCGTGGGATAACGCGGCACTGCAAGCACGTCTTGCGGGCGCCTTTGACAAGGGTTTTGCCGCACATCTGTTTGACATGCTGGGTATTGAACAGCTCGCACATCGACGTCCAGAGCAATTGTCAGGCGGGCAGCAACAGCGCGTTGCCATAGCCCGAGCGCTTATGCATAAACCGCAGTTGGTCCTAGCTGATGAACCAACAGGCAACCTCGACGAGGCAACGAGTGATACGGTCATTGAGTTACTGGTAAGCGCCGCATCAGAGGCAGACGCTACGCTGGTCGTTGTGACACACAGTGCGGCTATTGCCAGTCATTTGAGTCACACCTGGCGGTTGGCCTCCGGTGCCTTGACACGCGCCGCATGACTCGCGCGGTTCTCGTGACGCTGGCGACCACACTCGCCTTTTACCGTCAAAATCCACTGCAGGCGCTATTCGTGTTAATCGGCTTGGTGTTGGGCTGCGGACTTTACACGGCGGTTGCTCAGATTAACGCCAGTGCGAAAGCCAGCTACGCAGAAGCCGATCAAATTTTGGGTGCGTCGGCGCAGTGGCGCATCACCGACCGACTGAGCACTGAGGTGGCTATTGATGACTACATCCGCCTTCGCCGAGCCGGTTTTACTCAGGTTTACCCCATCATTGAACGGCGACTTGCCAGTGCTGATGGGGCACTCATTTCGATCATAGCGACAGACTTATTGGCATTGCCGTTGACGACAGCAGGCACCGACAGTGAGGGCGAAAATCCTTTTGGCAGTAGCGGCTGGAGCCGCTTGACGCAGTCGCCGTTTGAAGCCTGGGTTCCGTCTCAGACGGCTGAGCGTTTAGGGGTTGTCGAGGGTGAGCAAATTCGGTTGCGAGACGGCACCTTACTGCCGCCCGCGGCCATTAGGTCTCAGGCTCAACAGCGGGATCAGATTTTCATGGATTTGGGTGCCGCGTTATCGCTATTTGAAACCGACAGGGTGTCCTATCTTGCCGCCTCTGGGTTAACTGCTAGTGAGCGGACGTCATTTGTCGATCAGTTTGGTGATCGTTTAGTGCTGTCTAATCAATCCGAGGCACTTGATCTGTCGCAGTTGACCCAAAGTTTGCATACAAATCTCACGGCCTTAGGGCTGTTGTCGTTTGTTGTTGGCACTTTCATTGTCTTTAATGCCGTTAATTTTTCTCTGCATGCACGCCGAGAAACGTTGCGAGTTTTGAGCGACTTGGGTGCGGTGCGCGAGGCCATTGTTACCGCCATTGCAATAGAGTCACTCGTATGGGCATTGCTCGGGGCGTTACTGGGAACACTGCTCGCACAACCCCTGAGCGCGGCGCTCATGCCGGCTGTTGCGGCAACCATGCAAAACATCTACGGCGCCTCAGTATCAAGTCTGCCGGTTTTTAATGCCGGCCTTTTTTGGGAGGCGCTGTTGCTCGCTCTGGCGGGCCTTAGCTTGGCGCTCGTTTTACCCTTACTGCGGGCAACTTCAGAGAGCTCCAAGAGCCCCACGACGCAGGATGACACGCTGCTCACTCGACGAGACATAGCTTCAGGCGCCATCGGCGTGGCACTCCTTCTCCTCGCTTATGTGAGCTACCCGGTAGCCTCGACTGTTGTTCAAGGGTTTGCGCTGCTCGCACTGGTCCTGTTCGCTGGCATAGCACTCCTGCCCGTCATTGTGCTGTTGGTCGCGGCGCTGGGAAAAACGGGGCTAAAACAGCACTGGCTTGCCCGGTGGGCATTTGCCGACGTCACCTTCCAGTTTCCGCATCTGCGCCTTGCCATGATGGCCTTGTTGCTCACCTTGATTGCCAATATCGGCGTCACATCCCTGGTGGGTAGTTTCCGACTGGCCTTGACCGACTGGCTTGAAACGCGGTTATCGGCAGATATTTATGTGACGGCGGGTGTTGTGGATGACGAGACCCTCGCCACAGAAGACTGGGTGCGTGCCGCGCACCAACGAGTGACAACGGAGATGACGTTCTCGGGTCGAACCATGACCGTTGTTGGGGTCGATGTTGAGGCGCCAGATTTTGGGCCTGCGAATATTATCGACGGCGGACCTGATGCATTCCCTCGCTGGTCCGCCGGCGGCGCTGAGACCGAGGGTGTGTTTGCCAATGAGCAGTTGAGATATCTCGCTGGTATTGAGGTAGGAGACTCGTTGGCATTGATGACCGAACTGGGCACGCGATCCTTCGAGGTGCTGGGCTTTTTTCATGATTACGGGAACGTCAACTTTGCGCTGCACCTGCCGAGTAAACGCTTTGAGCAACTTTATCCAAATGCCAAGCCACAAGGCTGGGGGATTTGGGTTAAAAACGACCAACAACAGGCGGCAGAGCTCGGTTTGTCAGAGCTTGGCGTGGGGCCAACACAGTGGGTCTCGCAACGTGAGGTGTTAACGCTATCGATGACTATTTTTGATCGCACGTTTGCGATTACGCGCGCGCTCAATACGTTGACCTTGATGGTTGCCGCCGTAGCAATCTTTGCCTCGCTGCTGGCGGTGTACCAGTTTAGACGCCCGGAGTACGCCCTGTGGCGGTCACTGGGCATGGGTTGGCTGACGTTTTTTGCCATATCAGGATTTCCTATTGTGCTAATGACTACCCTGGTGATGGCGCTCGCGCTACCTTTGGGTGTCGCACTCTCCTGGCTACTCATCCATAAAATCAATGTGATCTCTTTCGGGTGGACCATGCCGGTCATCGTCGATGCGCAGCCCATTACCTTTTTGTTTTTTGTTGTTGCAGCCGTTGTATTGGCGGCGTTTGTTCTGGCCTCATTGAATCAGAGAGCTGCGGTGAACAACGCCCTCAAAAGTTTGGCAGGGGAGTGATGATGCGCCGAGACGGATCACGCCGATTCCTATTTACCTCACTAGGTAACTCACTATTCACCTCACTGTTTATCGTTGCTGGCGCCACGGCAGAGCTCGCTCAGGCGCAAGACCCCTATCAACTTCTTCGGGAGTCGGGAGAGGGGTTTGCGCAGGTGCAACCGGGTCGGGCGTTTATTTTTCCCCAGGATCACTACCCACATGAGCGTTTCAAAATCGAGTGGTGGTATCTCACTGCTAATCTCACAGGGAGTGACGGGCGTGACTACGGCATTCACTGGACGCTATTTCGTCAGGCGATGAATGCGGCGTCTAACCCCGGTGGCTGGCAGTCCAGCCAGACCTGGATGGCGCATACGGCCATCTCAACGCCGCTTGGTTTTGAATTTTCACAACGGTTTGCGCGTGGTGGCATAGGTCAGGCTGGCGTCGCAGCGACGCAGCAAAACACCTTTGAAGCTTGGATGGATGACTGGCTTTGGCAATCAGATTCGTCGGCGCCGTTCCCCGGTGTGCTCTCTGCCAGCACAGACAATCAGCGCTTTAACCTGACGCTACAGGCGACAGATGACTGGGTGTTGCAGGGTAAAAACGGGTTCAGTCAAAAGAGTGACCTGGGGCAAGCAAGCTACTACTACAGCCAGCCCTTTATCGATATCACGGGGACGGTGTGGGTTGCGAACGAGCCGATTGAGGTGGCGGGTAAGGGTTGGCTAGATCGCGAATGGAGCTCACAGCCGCTGGCTGATAATCAGGCCGGATGGGACTGGGTTTCTTTGCATTTAAGTGATGGCAGTGCGCTCATGGTCTATCAGCTACGCCATGATTCGGGTGAGCATTACATCAGTGGTAGCTGGGTGAGTGGGTCTGGCGAGGTCACCACGCTCGAAGCGGACGATGTGACGATGACACCGCAAAGTGAGACACGAATTACGACCGAGAGCTCTGCGGCCGGTAACGACGAAGGGGAAATAAAAGCACTGCCACTCGAGTGGCGTGTTCGCGTGCCAAAACTCGGCATTGATGTGTCCGTAACCACGAATCGCCCCAACAGTTGGCTGGCGACCGCATTTCCCTACTGGGAAGGGCCTGTCACCGTGGAGGGCAGTCACCAGGGCGCAGGTTATCTGGAGCTGACCGGATACTAAAGAGGCGGCGGTAGTTTGGGTTTTCGTTCCACGGCTCACTGCTCACCATCTCGCAGCGTGCCTGAGGTCGCTCTCGATCGTTGGTGGCGAAGCTGATGGGTTTGAAATAGCACCCCCTAGCACGTAAACGGTGGTAATGCGTCATTTTATGTACTAGATTTGGACTAATGATAACAAAAATAGATGGCAGATCTTAACCAAGAGAACAAGGAGCGCGCCATGTCTCGTTTTTTTAACGAAAACCCGATACACCGAAACTTGCCCAAAAAAGTCATTGTCTCAGGCGTAGCGGCTGCGCTCGGAGTAACGAGCGCTGGATTTGCATGGAGTGCGGAGCTAGAAGAGGTCGTAGTTACAGCTCGCCAACGATCTGAGACATCGCAAGAAATTCCTATGATGGTGCAAGCACTTTCTGGCGAAGAAATTCGAAAACAGGGGATAACAACGCTAGAAGATTTTTCTCGTTTCGTTGCCGGACTGAATATTTCGACGACCACTCCGGGGCAGAATACCATTGTCTTCCGTGGCGTGAGTGACGGTGGCGGATTCTTGGTTGATCCAACGGCGGCGATCTATCTCGACGAACAACCTATGTCGCTGACATCGGCTGCTCCTGATATATACCCCGTTGATCTCGCGCGGATGGAAGCGTTAGCGGGACCTCAGTCAACGCTTTATGGGGCGTCGTCTCAAAGCGGTGCTATTCGTGTAATTACCAATAAGCCCGACCCTACCGAGTTTTCGGCAAATGTTGGTGCCGGTATGGGATCGACCAATAGCGGCGGTAACAGCTACGAGCTAGATGCGACCGTTAATATTCCCCTTAGCGACAATGTTGCTATTCGGCTGTCAGGTTTCAGTGCAACGGACGCGGGCTACATCGATAACGTGCAGGGCAATACGGTCGTTAACAATGTTTTCACAACGGGCGAAAGTCCCGATGAGGGCGGTCTGCGCAATAACAGTGACATGTTGGAGGACGACTTCAATAGCGTCGACTGGCGGGGCGGTCGGGCGGCTGTTCGATGGCTGGTTGACGATAATTGGTCAGTCACTGCAACCACGAATTTTCAAGAACTAGAAGCGGGCGGCTACAACGATTATGACCCCTTAGTGGGTGACTTGCAGGCCGTCAAGTTTGCAGAAGAGACACGCACTGACGACTGGGTCCAGACGAGCCTTGTTATTGAAGGCGATCTTGGCTTCGCGCAATTGGTATCCGCGACCTCTTATTACGATCGCGAGATGCTCTACACGAATGACACGCAAAGCTATGCGGCCTACTTCCACTACTCGTTTGGCCGTTACGCAGGATATGCGACGTATGACTTTGGTTTAGATCCGACGGGCTATTTGGTCAATGATCAAGAAAATGAAAGTTTCACTCAAGAGATTAGATTATCGGGCGCGACCGATAGCGTAAATTGGACCCTTGGAGGATTCTGGCAGGAGTCGGAGGAGACCTGGGATTTTTACTCTTACGTCGACGACTACCGCAATTCACCAGCGTTTGCCGCGTGGAGCTATTACTACCCTGGTATAGCGCCCACAGATGCATGGTGGAACTCCTTCCAAGGCACGGACCGTACCGACAAGGCCGTATTTGGAGAAATGGATATTGTCTTGATGGAAGATCGTCTGACCGCACTGCTTGGCGGGCGCTGGTACGAGGTAGATCGAGAGCTTACATATGGTGTTGAGCGTCCAGATAGTCGTGTTGAGCAATATTTGCCCGACAGAGGCGCTACGGATGAAGGTTTTATCCCCAAGTATGGGCTAGAACTCCAAATTAATGACGATGTGATGGTCTACGGGGTTTACTCCGAGGGATACCGTGTAGGTGGTACCAACCGAGGTAGAGGCATTAGTTTGGGCGGACCCACCCTTCCAGTCAATTACGAGTCTGACATTCTCGAGAATAAGGAGTTCGGCTTAAAATCAACGTTTGCTGATGGCCGGATAATCTTCAATGCGGTTTATTACGAGATGAAATGGATTGATATGCAGATCGAAGTAACCGATCCCAGCTTCAATCTCGCGAGCTTCAGTCCGGTTGATGTAAACGGTGATCCAATCAATGGAAGCGTTCCATTCCAAATCGTTGTTGGTAATGTGGGTGATGCGACCGTGAAAGGTTTGGACCTCGAACTTAAAGCCTTAATTAGCGAGAATATGGAGGTTGGCTTTAATTTGACAGATATTAGTGACGCCTTTGTCGAGGCCCCGGAGTTTTATGATGAACCGCGTGCGGCAGGAGGACAAATTCCGTCAGGGCTGGACCCTAAATCTGCTTTACCCCTATTTGCAGACCAAAGTTACTCGATGTACTTCGAGTACTCAGGTATCAACCTGATGGGGGGTGAGGGCGCCTTCAGACTCCAACACAATAGTGTGGGCTCATCACTGAATCAGCTAAATGATGGCTATACTGCACCGAGGTTGAAGCAGGGTGATTATAAAGTCACCGATGCTATATTTACCCTCGACATGGATGAGTGGCAAGCGCGTCTTTATGTCAATAACTTGTCTGATGAGCGAGGAATTACCTATGAGGATAGCTCGGACTTCGACCCTCTCTGGGGACGAAATAGTTCTAACGTCATACGGCCAAGAAACTTTGGAATCTCGCTTCGACGGTCTTTCTAAAGTTTAACGTGTGTTAAAAAGGGCGCCGCAGGCGCCCTTTTTTATGACCATTGTGCAGGCCAGCACTCGAGCCCATGGATGGCGTTTCTGATATCCATTGTCAAGTTCACGGCCGTCACACGTTCTCCTTGTGCAATGTCGATGATAGAAATGGTCGAGGGCGAGGAGCCCGCGGCCACCAGGTGGTCATTTATCAGACAAAGGCCTCGGCCAAATCCTTGCCTAGCAATCTTAGAGTCATCGATCCCCATAAATTCCAGTTCGCTCAATGGAAATGTCGGTACGGCGACGCTGCGTTGGTCCCCAGTGCGCATCACGTGACGCACAGTATTTGAGGCTGTGTCATTAAAGACAATGCCATCGCCAAAGGGCATTGCATTGTGGCAACCCTTTGGCAGGCTGCAGATTTCAGAAATAGACATGTCGGCGGCAACGGCCAGAAGTGCTTGAGTGTTGAGACCACTAAATGAGATTCCATCAGTGTCCACCCGAACCATATTAATGTGGTACGAGTTAACAAAGGCTGGACCGCCCCGATTTCTGGGGTCGAATGTTTGCCCAACCCACTCTGATCCATTTTTCGATACGTACAGGCCCCAAATGAAATCCTTGATCGTTAAATCAAATGCCAAGAGAGAATCAAAACCGGTTGAAGTAAGAAACAATAAATTATCTTTTCGACTGATCTCATGGCAGTGTTTTAAGTAAGGGTTACGGAAGGAATCGATCAGTTCGAAGTCGGGCGAATAACAAAACAGCTCATCACTCGCGGCAATCCAGACGTTATTAGCCGTCAGTTCAATCCCTCGAAGCCCTCGATCCCAGCCTCGACCTGCGAAATCAATATCGCCCGAGTTCCAGTCAATTTTTTGCTCTACAGACTGGTTTTCAAAGTCGATTAAATAAACGCCACCGTGACTTTGTCCTTTCTCAGAGCCCCTAATCACGGAAGTCGCTATGAGCTTTGGTATGTGAAGCCTATCGCTCATGATTGTGAAGACTCGGGGAAAACCGGGGCGAGAATATCTTTGAGTGGGTCGAGGTGTGACCCGTACCGCTTCCAGGTTTCAACCGAGCCTTTATAAATTGGCTGTCGCACTTGCTCCGAACTTGCTGTCCGAACGGCGCGCTTCGTTTCGTGGAAATTAATACACGCCTCCTCAAACGGTAGCTGGCAAAACTCTAGGATTCGCCTTACTTGAGTGTCAAGGTCATCGACTACATCCTCGTACTGAACCCTGAGCACTTCGCCAGGTAATACGTCGTCCCAGTGATCCATAACACGCAGGTACTCAAGATAAAATTCGCCGAGCTCAAATAAATCGTAAGTGAACGTTTGACCCTTTGCGAAGTGCTGCTTAAAGCACCCGAAACAGCTATCCATGGGGTGGCGTCTGGCATCTATTATCTTGGCGTTGGGCAGTATCGTTTTTATGAATCCAACATAGGCAAAGTTGTTCGGCATTTTGTCGGTAAAGAAGGGCGCCGTTTTGCGGTGTCGCTGAACTTGTTTGAGGTACTGCTCTCCAAGACCTTTTAGCTCAGATTCGCTCAGATCATTCATACATTGAGGGAACACTTGCCCGGATCGAGGCTGCGTTAAATGCTGCGCTATCATTGATATATCAGGAAGCTCACTGGTTCCGTCAACCAAGGAATGACTGGCTAAAATCTGCTCCAGCAAGGTAGATCCGGAGCGCGGTAGGCCTACGATAAAAATAGGGTCGGGAGACAAGCACGTGCTCTTCTGTCCTCGTTGCTCACAGAAATTCACGGTGAACACGTTTCTCATTCGCTCATGGGCGATTTCAGTTTGCACCGGATCGTAGGCTATGGTGTCTCGATGTAACTGATTGGCTAGATCGTAATGCTCAAACGCCCGATCGTAGTCCTTTGCATCCTCATAGGCCTTGCCTAGCGCAAAAGCGAAATGAACTCTGCAGTCGGTCGGTAGTGTTTTGTTGGCGAGTCGAAGACTCATATCTTCAATATCGCCGCTGGTGAAGGTAAACGTCTTTAAATTGGCAAGGCTGTAATAGGTTTCTCCAAAATTCGGTCTTAACTCTATCGCCCGCCGGTAGGCTGCTATCCCACCAGACTGATCTCCAAGCGTTTTAAGAACATGGCCTAGCCCGACATAAGCTCCGACTAATTCAGGATTGATCTCAACGGCTCTGCGATAGGCGATGACGGCGTCTTCCGTTTGTGCGGCCATAGCCAATGCCGCACCCGCAAAGTAATGCGTCATCGCATTGCCGGGTTGGAGTTCCTGAGCCCTTCTGAGAACCAACACAGCCTCTTCATATTCGTGTAGCTCTTTAAGGACGGTTCCAAGGTCGTGCCATGCGGCGATAAACCGCGGTGTGGTCGCAGTAATCTTCTCCAAGATGACTCTTGCGTCTTCGAAGCAGTTAGCATTAATCGCAAGACGTGCCAGCAGCAGCGCAGAGTTGACATCATTTGGGTTTGCCCTCACTAACTCCTGCGCGAGTTTCTCCGATTCACGAAAGCGACCCTCGACAAACAGTCGGGTCGCCTCCTCTAGTTTCCCTTGTCCGGGGGACATTTCGACAGCCTGAGCCCTTAATGCTTCTGCTTCCCCCATCATCCCTACGCTGAGATAGGCGCCACTGAGCTTGCTCAATAAAGCCGCATCTGGTGGTCTAAGCTCGAGTGCCCGCTTTAGGTGCGGAATTGCTTGCTGACCTTTATTTAGGTTCAACAGAGTAGTGCCCAAGTCTTCCTGTGCCTTGGCGTGTCCCGGAGCTGCTTTCACCGCCCGAGATAAAAGCACTTCCGCCTCTTCAAGCCCCCCTTGGTCCGCAAGAATGGATCCCAAGAGGACGACAAAATTGATATCTCCGGGGTCACGTTCTAGTGCGTCACGACACAATAATTCGGCCTCACCGTGCCGCCCAGATTTTAGGAGACTCAAAGCCTGTTCAAAAATTTTTCGAGGATGCTGATTGCTCATGTTGTCTATTTTCGCCGACTACTTTGGGTCCGAGTGTACGATTTTTACGGCCGCGGTGCCGCATTTGATGCGACTGATCAGATGCCATCATTGCCTTCAGTCGGCCTGAGTGACACAGTGTCGATGGTATGCGTGCGCTAAAAGATTGCTGCTAGTATGTGAGGTATTACGTGAATACGTTTTCGATAATTTCGTCGTCATCCGACAATCCCTTCGATCGACGGGGGCCCTTCCTACTCAGCCTGTTCATGACCTTAGTGGGTTACAGCGTTTTAGTCGCCTTGCCTGCTATAAATAGCGCCTGGGTTGATCAACTTGGTTTCACTGACGTGGAAGTCAATCGCGTTGCGTCAGCAGATCTGCTAGGCCTATTTCTCGGGGCAGTTGCAACGAGCGTTCTAATCCGAAGCTGGAGCCGGCAAACCCTGACATATTTGGGCATAGTGCTGGCGATTTCCGCGAACGCGCTTTGCACACAATACGTGGACTACGAGACGACACTTGCACTGCGACTGCTCGCCGGATTTGGCTCCGGATTTTATACTGCCGTCGCTGTCGCTGGATTGGGGGCGCATTCAAAGCCTAGAGAAGCATTTAACTGGATGCTCTTGGCTTTTGCCATCTCACAATTTCTTGAGTTACAACTTATTCCGCACCTGACCATGAACGGCATTTACATGTTTTTTATCGTAACCTATGTCGTAACGATCCCATTTGTGCGTCTCATACCCACTGTCGCTGTGACATCGGGTGAGCCGATTGAGGCCCAGCAAGATGCCAAGGGTCCAACTTCTTTGGCATGGATCGGTATTGTTGCCATCGTGATTTCCTATATCAATATCGGCGCATACTGGGCCAACATAGATCTTGCGGCAGAGGCCGCGGGTTTGGATGGGGAGTGGTCCGCACAAGTTATTTCTTGGTCTGTATTGCTCTCCTTCTTCGGTTGTTTTGGCGCCATGTATGTTCTCAAGCGCTTCGACTATGAGCGCCCGCTATTGCTGACTTTTTTGTTGATGATTGCAGCGGTGGGCTTACTTGCGGTTAACTTTACTGCGGCGGTATTTGTGTTGAGCGTTGCTACGTTTAATTTCTTATGGATCTTCATTGATGTTTATCAGATGGGAGGGGTCTCAGTCGCGGATAGATCGGGAAGCGCCGCCGCGTTCATTCCGGGTGCGCAAGGTCTCGGACAAACTATAGGGCCATTTGCGGCATCTTTTATGCTGGACTTTGGCTGGGGTTTCGAGGGAATTTTTGTACTGTGCGCACTATCAGCGGCTCTCGCATTTACGATCTACGGTGTTGTTTATCTTTCAAACCGAGAGTGACGCAAGGTCACAATATCCAGAGCAAATTAACTGATAACAACGCATTATCCTCAAACCACTGTTTCAAACTACTCCCTTAGGATCCGTTCAGCATTTTGACGCTGTTCATGGCGGCGTTTGGTTGCTCAACGCCCGAGCGTGGCTTGATAACGACTGGGTATTTAGCCATCATCAAAAAGAGCCCATAACAAAAGACGACTATGGATATTGGGGTATCACTAAAAGACCTTGGTGCTTACGATATCGAGCCACTCAAGCAAACGATATTGAGTCTGCCTGAGGATGCCTGGTGGGGTAATCAGTTCAGGCAACTTGAGTACGAGGTGCACCAGCACACGCAATCGATTGTTATGGTCTTCACTGATGGCCAAGGTTGGCCCAATATTGAGGTATCAAAGGATATTGGTTGGGATCTACTCGCCGACACGGCCATACCGTTGATGCACCAGATTTTAGGTGAACACTACCCTCCGGGCGGCACTATTATCCGCGCAATGGCGGCACGTCTTGAAGCCGGAGGAATCATAAAGCCTCATCATGATAAGCACCCGTCTTTCCACGCCGGACATAGAATTCATATACCCATTTATACCAACCCTAGAGTTCGATTCATGATTGATGGAAGAGCTCAGAAAATGGCTATTGGACGGGTCTATGAAATTAATAACCAGAGGAAGCACAGCGTTATGAATAAGGGTGAAGAGGGGCGAATCAATTTTATTTTCGACTACATTCCTCCGGAAATCATATCGCGATAGCGACACGGCTTATCAAGGTAAGCCCGCGCGCGCTTTGTTTTTACACGCCGTTATATGTGACGCGGAAACGCTCGATGTAAGAAGTTTCGAGCAATGGCTTTAGCTTGGCGTTTACTGATCTCGCGGGGCGTGACGAGGAGCGCTAGATGCAAGCCGTCAATGAGTGCGGAATAACCCATGGCGATTTCTGCGGGGTTCGCATCCTTATACTGCCCTTCTTCAATGATGTCTGTGAACAGTGACTCAAGCGTAAGCGCGGCCATCCGATCGCTTGCCGAAACTATTTTCTGATAGACGGGTCTCGCGCCCGCTTCCCCATAGTAAGCAAACCAAACCGCCATCTTTTGTCGCTGAGTCACGCCTCGGCCGAGTTGAAAAGCGAGTAGTGACGCTAAGCGATCAGCTAATCCTGCCGTCCGATGACCTTCCATGATAGCGATTTGTCCGCCGTGGTATTCCTCGGCAACTGAGCGCAAGGTTTCTTTAAGGAGATTGTCTTTCGTTTTAAAATGCAGGTTTGCAATCCCTAAGCTTAGTCCCGCCTCTTGGGTAACCATGTGCATGGTGATTGACCCTAAACCGTCGCGTGCGATGCAACGAATGGTCGCTTCAATCAGCTGTTGCCGCCGCTGCTCTTTTGGCAGAATTTGGCGCTTTTTCTTAGGCATGGTCGCTGTAGTCAAAGGGCTGTCTTCCGAGTCAGAGGCCGTTGTAAGTGTCGATTATGTAACGCTTCAAGCTTAAGCGTTGTAATTGATTTGCTCAATATGGGAATGAATGATCGTTCATTCTGAGTAGACGTTTCCACCTTATCGTGGCACCATTTTGGTTGATACCGAGTCGTCGGAGGCAACTGTGAATCAGTATGACGCTATCGTTATAGGGGCGGGCCATAATGGCCTTACCAACGGCGCCTATTTAGCTAAGGCTGGTCTGAAGGTGGCTGTGCTTGAGCGCAATCCCTACATTGGAGGTGCAACTGTCAGTCGCGAGCTTCACAAGGGCTGGTATTACTCAAATTGCTCTTACGTGTCTAGTCTGCTGCGACCCGAGATCACTCGAGATCTTGAGTTGCCGCGTCATGGACTTCAGGTAGTCCCCTTTGGCGGCGGCGCTACTTTTATGCGAAACGGCGATCACTTTGGCAATTATGCAGATCACGATCGCCATTATCGCGAGATCGCCAGACATTCAAAGCGCGACGCAAACGCGTATGATCGATATTCCGCAGATACAAGCTTACAAACGAAGCTGATTCGCCCTTACCTAATGCGCACTCCTCCAGATCCGACTTCACTGAAGCCGAGAGATCTTAGGGACTTACTTGAGTTTGCTCAGTCATTTATGGCGCTTGGTGAAGAGAAGTTGCTCGATACGATTAAGTTTTGGACGGCGAGTGTTGGCGATTATCTAAACGAATATTTCGAAACTGATGTTATCAAAGCGCATATGGCGGGAAGCGGTATTATTGGTACCGCATTGGGAGTCTATTCGCCCGGAACGGCCTACGTGCTCCTTCACCATTACATGGGTGATGTTGATGGTAATGTCGGGGCGTGGGGCTTTGCTCGTGGTGGTATGGGCGCTATTGCAGAGGCACTTTCGAAAGCTTTTATGTCTTTCGGCGGCGAAATTATTTGCGATGCCAATGTAGATAAGATCATTGTCAAAAACGGTAAGGCCGTCGGTGTTGCGCTCAAGGATGGCACTGAATATCGAGCGCCTATTGTGGTTTCCAATCTTGATCCCAAGCGCACGTTTTTGGACATCACGGATCCTAAGGATCTACCCACGGACGTGGTGCGGAAAGCAGAGAATTTTAAGATCAGAGGTTCGTCAGGGAAACTCAACATCGCACTTGATGGGTTGCCTGTCTTTAACGGCCTTGATCCGCGCAATCGGTTGATGGCGGGTGACCTTCACTTTAGTGATTCGCTGGAAAGACAGGAGCGGGCATACGATGACTGGAAGGCAGGAACTTGGTCTAAGGATCCTTACCTAGACATGATGATCCCCTCCCTGACCGACCCGACAATGGCGCCACCCGGCAAACATATGATGTCGGTGTTTGTTCAGTATGCGCCGCCAAAGGTTGAGGGTAAGGACTGGACTGACGAGGATAAGGACGGTTTCGAAAAATCGGTCATCGACCAGATCTCGAATTACAGCCCTAACTTTAGAGATTTAATTCTTCACTGTGAGACCAGGACGCCCCGTGAGATCGAAGCCGAGGTCGGATTGACCGAGGGAAACATTTTCATGGGTGAACTGACGTTTGATCAGCTGCTATTTAATAGACCGTTTCCCGGATACGCACAGTACCGATCGCCTATCAAGGGAATGTATATGTGCAGTTCCGGAACGCACCCTGGTGGCGGTGTGATGGCAGCGCCTGGCGCAAACGCCGCACGTGAAATTCTTCGGGATCTCAAGCGACCAAACACGGTGCCAGGAGGCTATGCAGATGACTGATTATGACGCGATAGTGGTTGGGGCAGGTCACAATGGTTTGATCTGTGCAGCCTACCTGGCAAAAGCTCAGCACAAGGTCTTGGTTGTAGATGGACGTTCTGTCCCCGGCGGATGTGCTAGTACGAGAGAGTTTGCGGACGGTTTCAGTGTGTCTGATTGCGCGCAATGGCTGTCGCAGCTGGATCGCAATGTGATGAGTGACTTAAAGCTTGCCGATATGGGACTTTCGCTTAGCGACGCAAAGGCAACCATTAGCCTTCAGGCGGACGCTGATCACCTGATTCTCGCTGATGGTACTGCCTCAGGTGCGGGAGTCGATGACGAGGATCTTGCGGCTTATCGTGGATTTCGGCACATGATGACGCGGTTCGCGAACGTCTTAAAGACGCTCTATCAAGGTCGACCCCCCAAACTGGTTGAGAAAAATTGGACTGACCGGCTCACGCTTTTAAAGTTAGGTTTAGGTCTGAAAATGCTGGGTAAAAACCACATGCAGGACCTGATGCGTCTGGCTTTGATCAATATTTACGACGTAATGAATGAACACTTCAAGCATCCAGCACTGAAAAGTGCCATAGCCATGGATGCCGTGACAGGCACTAATATGGGACCGCGATCTCCAAATACCGTGTATTCCTACTTACACCGTATTACCGGTGAGCATCTAAGTGGTACTGGGACCACGCAGGTTATGGGTGGAATGGGAGTGTTAGGGGATGCGTTGGCCGAGTCGGCCAAGGCGGCTGGTGCAGAAATTAAGCTTGGTGTGGCGGTCAAGAGTATCGAAAAGACGGGTGATAAGGTATCCGGTGTCGAGCTTGAAGATGGATCTCATATCACCAGCAAAATTGTTATTTCGAGTGCCGATCCAACCACAACCTTTAAGACACTGCTGGGCTACCACCAGATGGAAGCGGGTATGGCAAAGCGCGCCGAGCTCTATCGAAACCGGAGTGGAACGGCCAAGATCCATCTTGCATTGAGGGCATTGCCTAGCTTCACAGGGCTGACCACGAAACAGCTCTCTCAGCGGCTCATTATTGTGCCGCCGATGGATGAGATGGAGAAGGCTCTAAATCCTATTAAGTATCGCGAAATTAGCGACCGTCACCTGTTTGACATCAGCGTTCCTACCATCGAAGACTCGAGTCTTGCACCGGAAGGACAACACGTATTGACCGCACTGGTGCATTACGTGCCGTTTGATCCGAAAGAAGGCTGGGATGAGGCGCGTGGACCCTTGCTTGAGCGTTTAATTGGGGAACTAGAAGTTTATGCCCCTGGGTTGAGCTCACTGCTGATCGCCAGCGAACTTGTCACGCCAAGTGACTTTGAGCACTCCCATAAAGTAACGGGTGGTAACTGGCACCACGGGGAACTGTCGATCGATCAAGCGCTCATGATGCGTCCTTTTCCGGGCTCGACACAATACGCCACTGCGGTCGACGGTCTCTTTCTCTGTGGAGCTGGAGCGCACCCCGGTGGGGGCTTGTTAGGTCTTCCAGGGCGCAATGCGGCCCGTGAAATTATTAAGCGAGGAGCTTTGGCATGAGTACGGTCAGTCGAGATACGATGATGCTTACCACGCCGTTCCACTCTCGAGTGGAAGCAATGTGTGATTTAAACGACTGGGGTAATTGGATGGGGTATACCACCCCAAATGCTTACTTTGACGTTGAACTGGAGTATTTTGCGGTCCGCAGTACTACGGGCGTCTTTGATCTTTCCCCGATGAATAAATATCGAATTTCTGGACCGGATGCGTCACGTTATATGGACCGACTGGTCACGAGGGATGTTTCAAAGATAGGCATTGATCGCGTCGGATATGCAATTTGGTGCAATGATGCCGGACAGGTGCTGGATGATGGAACCATCTTCCGCTTTGCGGAAAATGAGTTTCGCCTGTGTTCGTATCAGCGGGCTGACGATTGGCTCGCTTGGAATACGCTTGGATTTGATGTGAGCGTTGAAAACGTCTCGGAAAGCATCGCTGCACTTGCAGTTCAAGGGCCGACATCGTGCACCATACTGACTTTGCTAGGTTGCGAAAATTTAAATCAGTTGAAGCCATTCGGTATGGCTCATTACACGTTTGAAGGCCACCCGCTGATGGTCAGCCGAACCGGCTTTACCGGTGATCTAGGGTATGAAGTTTGGGTGCCGCCCGAAACGGCGGAGGCACTATGGGATCGGCTTTTTGAGCTCGGTCATGAGTATTTGATAAAGCCCTTTGGGTCACATGCTTTAGAGTTGGCGCGCATTGAGGCGGGATTTTTGCAAGCGCATGTCGACTTTCTACCCGCCGAGGACGTTGTCAGAGTTGGACGGACCCGAAGCCCCTTCGAATTGGGTCTTGGTTGGTTGGTCCACTTTTCAAAGCCCCTGTTTAATGGGCGATCCGCGTTGTTAAAGGAGCAAGAGCAAGGCTCCCGTTATCGATTTGCGCTTTTAGATGTGGCCGGTAACAAGCCCGCTGAGCACTCATTCATCATGAAGGATGGTAAAGTTGTGGGTACCGTAACCTCCGCTGCGTGGTGCCCCACCGCTAAATCTAACTTAGCTTATGCGCAGATAGAGATGCCGCACGGAGCGGTGGGTGACGAATTGGTGGCGGAGATCTACTACCAGAGAGAGCTCCACTGGACTCAGCTGTACGCGCCTTGCAAAGTCATTGATGGGCCTATATTTCAGCCAGCTCGTCGCCGTCAAACGCCCGCGCCACCGCAATAACAGCGGTCTTTAACCCAGAGTAAGCGAGAGATCCTATGTTCACGATTGCTACCTCGGTTGACGATTCGTTTGAGCGAATGCAGTCGAAGCTCGAGGCTGAAAAGGTTCAGCCGAATCACGCCATAGATCCCTATTTTTATCGTTCTCACCTCGTGCACGAACAGGAGTTAGGTCATCTTATATTCAGAAGTTGGCTTTATGCAGTGCACACCAGTGAACTGCCAAATAATGGGGACTATCAGTTAATTGAGGTTGGCGAGGACTCGATCATTGTTGTGAGAGGTGCCGATGGTGAGATCAGGGCAATGCACAACATATGCCGACATCGCGGGTCTCGTGTTTGCGAGGAAACCCAAGGCAACCGCAAGACCTTCGTATGCCCCTACCACGGCTGGGTTTACAACACCGATGGATCGCTAAGGGCTGCTCGAGAAACGCATGTGATGCCTGACTTTAGCGCCGAGGATCATGGGCTCAAGTCAGTCAATTGCGTCGTGTACATGGGGCTGGTTTTTATCAACTGCGATTTGAACGCCGGTGATTTGGTTGCGTCGCTCGACAATATCAAGGAGCCGTTGGGTGCCTATGATCTTGCGAACGCCAAAGTTGCTCATCGGAACAGTTATCGAGTCAACGCTAACTGGAAACTCGCGGTGGAAAACTATCTCGAGTGCTATCACTGTGCCACGTCTCATCGAGCCTATGCTCGCTTGCATACACTCAAAGATCTTGAGGAAAAGGCGGGACCTGTGGTCGCAAAAATGCTGGAACGATCCGATGAAATTACGGGCATACCGGGGATGTCAAAAGAACACACGGAAATCTATCTCGATGCCCCGAGCTTCGGGACATGTGCTCACACCATGCGCTATGGTTTATTCGACGGCTTCGTAACGGGAAGCAAAGATGGAAGGCCTGTCGCACCTTTAATGGGAGATATTAAGGATTACGACGGTGGTGCTGGCGATTTTCAGCTTGGGCCACTCACCTTCATGTTGAACTACCCGGATTATTGCGTGCTGTATCGATTCTTACCGCGATCGCTGACTGAAACCGATATGGAGCTCGTCTGGTTTGTTCGCGGAGACGCGATAGAGGGTAAGGATTACGACGTCGATGAGGTTACCTGGCTTTGGCATCACACAACGCAGGAGGATGACTACATCATCACGCGAAATAGCGCGGGGGTGAATTCCCGATTTTTCGAGCCGGGGCCATATCACACGGAGTTTGAGGCAACCCTTCAGCAATTTATTAGTTGGTACCTGCACTCGCTTGAGCAAAGTCTTTCCGCCGCCCCCTGAGGAAGTCTGCTTGCCAATCTGCCTGTGTTCTGGGGCACTCAGTAGTCATAGCGCTTTCACTGTAATAAGGTCGGCATACAGTCAAAACAAAGCGCGGAACAAAGCCTAGGCATAACTAGACTTCCGTTTCGATACTGGGGACGCGTTTGCAGCAAGCACAAGAGCCGTCACAATCGAAAACTCCTCTGCAACGTACTCCACTCCCCGTACTGAGCGCGTTTTTCATGATTTATATCTTTGTGTCGGGTGGCTCTTTCGGCATCGAAGAAATGATTTCGTCTTCCGGTCCCGGACTGACGCTTATTTTATTAATGACACTACCTTTCCTGTGGGCCTTGCCTATGGCCCTTGTGTCAGCTGAATTGGGCGCTGCGCTCCCTGATGGTGGGTTTTATCATTGGACACGCAGAGCAATCGGACAGTTCTGGGGGTTTCAATCGGCCTGGTGGTGGACACTAGCCACCTTGGTCGACACGTCACTTTACGTGGTGCTCGCCGCGAGCTACCTGCAGGGAGTTTTAGGTTTTGATCAAACGGTCTTTTATGTCACCTGTTGGTCAATTATAGGTCTCTTCGCTGCGATCAATATCTTAGGCTTGCGGTTTGTAGCACTCAGCTCGACCGTGTTTTCACTGTTGATTATTTCGCCATTTTTGATACTCATCGCGGTGGGTTTAGCAAATTGGCAGTTCAATCCATTTCTACCGATCGTCCCGCCTGAACAAAATCTCTTAGGCGGCGATGGTGCGTTAATTTTAGGGCTAAGTGTTGGTCTGTGGATGTATTCAGGATACGAATCTATGTCAACGCTATCGGGCGAGATAGAAAACCCTCAGAACGTTATACCTAAGGCCCTTATGCTCGCACTGCCATTTGTTGCGCTCATGTACTTGTTGCCGACGCTCGCAAGCTTGGCTGCGTTCGGTCAGTGGGAACGATTTGGCGTCGCAGGGGTCGGCGGCGAAGTGTCTTTTATAGATATTGGAAGAGCATTGGGAGGCAGCTATCTGGGATATGCGCTACTGGCGTCCGCCTTACTCGGTAACTTGGCGCTCTATCTCGATTACATGGGATCGTGTGCTCGTCCCTTATATGCCTTGGCTGACGACGGCTTATTCCCTACGTTCCTATTAAGAGTCAGCCCCCGTTTTGGTACCCCTGTTGCGGCTATTGTTGCAGTAGCTGCAGTCAACTGCGTCTTGGTGGTAGGACCATTTCAGAGTCTGGTCGTCATTGATGTAATACTCATGATTGCTGCTTACGCCCTGATTCTAATTTCCGCCGTCCGTTTGCGCGTCCGCGAACCAACGATGGCACGTCCCTTTAGAGTGCCCCTGGGTACCGGTGGCCTGGCTCTTTTGATTGTTCCCCCCCTAGCTTTGATCGGTCTGGTCATCTATCTCGCCATAGTTGATCGATCAATGACGATCGGAGGTACAAGCGAGTTAAGTGTTTTGGGAATTTCAATCGGGTGGTACGGGGCTGTAAGTATCTTCGCATTAGCCTCTGGACCACTTATTTATTGCTGTGTGAGCCGACGAAAGGTAAAGGCTCCACTGCAGTAAGCCCTAGCCTTGGGTTAGCGCACTATAAGATTAAGTTTGGTACCAAAGCTCGTCTGGGTCGTCGGGCCAAACGCCGAGATACGGTCCATGTGCTTGATACCCCAGTAGTCGGCGAACCTCGTCAGATAACTGCGCGACCTCCTTAGGATCTAGACACAAATATTGGTTTTCTTCCTGTCTTAGCCAGCCAAGACAGTAGGTATTCACGAGCGCTTTACGCGGCTGATCGCTGTTGTTTGCCCCACCCCCGTGGATGGTTGAACCCAAATAAATCACCACGGAGCCTTTGGGCATCACCGCTTTCTGGTTAGCTGCCGCCGCGCCGCTCGTGCCGGAGGGTTCTGGATCGCTCTTCAGCACTACACAGGTCGCGCCGTTATCCTCCGTAAAGTCGTCAAGCGCCCAAAGCACTGAAATCTGCATCTCGAAGGGGACCAGATGACTGGGATAACAGGTGTCATCCGCATGAAGTTCCTGAGCCACTTCACCGGGTAAGATTTCAATAGCCGTAGTACTGCCAACTTGATAAACCTCGCAGTGGGGTTTTAGGATTGCATCGGCAATCTCGAGAATTGTTGGATGCGCGAGTAGCGATGGAAACTCTTTTGAAAATTTTGTTACTGCTCCAACCCTGCGTGTTTTATATCCGTTAAAGTCACCTTGGAATAAATGACCCTGTCGATCGAATTCAGCTCGAAGATCGTCGTTGAAGCGTTCAATAACCTCATCGCCAACCAACTGCTTGATGATAACTGCACCGTCTTTTAACAGCGCCAATGTCATGGACTCAATAGAGTCTGATGCGAGAAATTGAGTGATCATTTTGGATTACCTTAGTAGATAACTCATGGCTATCGGTGCAGACTATCTTGAACAAACGCTGCTGCCAATGAGTGCGAATCCTTCTGAATATGGTCGAACTGTTATGAGCCGGCGATTACTAATGTGCAACGTCATGTTGGGCTTGTTGCTGGGGTTATCACCTATGGCCACAGTGGCATCGACAGACCTTGTGTTCGCGGGTGGGCATATCTATACCGCTGATCCTGCGAATCCGCGAGCTGACGCTGTTGTGGTCCGTAACGGAGAGATTATTCATGTAGGTTCTATGAATGATGCCTCCGCAATAGCGACGTCTGATGCAAATTGGATTGATATCTCCGGAAAGATGCTCCTCCCAGGTTTTCACGATGCGCATGTTCACACGCGGCTCGGCGGACGTTCACTGACGGGCTGTGACGTCACCAGCGCCGGTAGCCTCGACCAGCTCAGCCAAATGCTAAGGCTCTGTTTTTCAACCTCAGAAAAACCATGGCTCGTTGCTGAGGGGCTGAATTTGGGGTTTTTTGGACCGGCAGGACCGATGTCTCCTTGGATAGACGCACTGAGCACAACTAAACCCGTGTTGCTAAGAGCCTCCGATGGTCACTCTGTATCTATCAACTCGATGGCCATGCGTGTGGCCGGCATTACGGCCAAAACGTTGACGCCCGTTTCTGGTGTTATCGAGAGAGATTCTGATGGATCTCCCACGGGCACACTGCGCGAGTCTGCAATGGATTTGGTCGAACGCCATGTGCCGGCCGAATCTTTTGCTGAGCGTCGCGAGATGATGCAGATAGCTGTTCAGGAAATGAACCGTTTCGGTATTACCAGTGCCTTCGATGCGTGGGTGGGTCGTGAAGATATCGATGTTTATAGAGATCTCGACCGAGAGGGCGCGCTGACGGTTAGGATTCGAGCGGCACTTGCCTACGGACATGGCGCGCTATTCACGCTCGACTCCCCACAAGAATACGAACGCTTGGTCAGCGATGGTGCTCAGCTAGCGACCGAAAATTTTAAGCTTGGTGCGGTCAAGCTATTTATTGACGGTGTCCTCGAGGGCGAAACGGCCGCTTTAGTAAGTCCTTATCTAAGTGAGAAGGGCGGGCGTGGTGATCTCACGTACACACAGGCGGAGCTCAATAGTATTGTCATTGATCTTTCCAAAAGGGGAGTGCAAGTCTATACACATGCTGTTGGCGACGGCGGAGTCAGATCCATTTTAGACGCGTTTGAAGCAGCTCAGACGGCTTTTGGGAAGTCAGATTTGCGGAATCAAATATCGCACTTGCAACTTATTCATCCCGATGACTATTCGCGCTTTTCAGAGCTTGGGGTTGTTGCCAATTTTCAAGCGCTGTGGGCACTTCCAGACGAATGGATCATGAACTTAAACCTGCCAGTTGTTGGTATGGAGCGGGTGCAAAGAATGTATCCAATCGCGAGCCTTTCCAGAGCAGGCGCGACCATTGTCGGCGGAAGTGACTGGAATGTCAGTTCTTTGAATCCGCTCGAGGCGATCGAGGTAGGACTACTGCGACAAGACTGGACGAAAAATGATCGCCTTCCAGATGGTGCAACTGATCAGATTGACACCTTAAATCCGGACGAGCGCGTCGATCTCGACACCATGCTTCGTGCTTACACGGTTAACGCTGCCTGGGCAATGCACCAAGACACGATTACCGGTAGCTTGATGCGTGGGAAACGCGCTGACTTGGTCGTCTTGTCGAAAGACTTGTTCGCTGTACCACCGCAGAAGATAAGCACGGTTTTTGTAGAGCGGACGTATATGAACGGTAATTTGGTCTATGAGAGCGGAGCGGTCACTGATTAAAGTGACGTCTACAGGCACATTTGAGCCGCGTCATAACAGCCAGCCGCTTGACTGCTTGAGAGGCTTTTTATCCGGTTATTGAGTTGGCGTTTTTTTCTTCGCTATAAAGCCCTCTGTGTTACTAATTGAACGCTTAAATCTAGGCGTTTTGGGGGTATCTTGGAGCGGCTACGGGGAGGGGATGACATGCTTGTCGGTTCAGTTAGAAAGTTTATGAAAGGGGGCTTATCGCCGGCTCACGTTTGGAGCAGTGTCGTACTAGGCTTCTTACTGGGCATGATTCCCGATTACGGTGCGAGTGCAGGGTTGGTCGCGATCCTATTACTGTGCTCCGCCCTCATTCGTGTTAATGCTGGCCTGTTTGCGCTGTCGCTAATCCTGTCGAAGACCATTCTACTTTTGAGCCTTCCCTGGTTATTTGACCTTGGGCAGGCTGCTCTTCATGGATCACTCGGCACCGTGTTCCTCAACCTGAGTCAGCTACCCGTATTGGCCTGGTTCGGGTTTGAACGCTACGCGATGGTGGGCGCGCTGGTTGCTGGTGTACCCCTCGCCCTCCTTGCGGCCCTGGTCATTAACGCTGGTGTTCAAAAGATGCGACTGGCGAGTGCTGATTTACAGGTCAATCGAAAGTTCGATGCCTTTGTGCAATCACTGATAGGTAGGATTACCCTCAGCCTGTTGCTTGGCAAGTCGGCTAGAGAGGGTCTGGGATCTGCACTCAGCCAGCCGGTTCCTTTGTTCCGATGGAAAGCAGGACTCATCGCCACTTCGCTTGTTGCGCTCCTCGCAGTGGGCGCCTGGCAGTGGGCGAAATCAGGTCTTAAGGATGTTTTACTGCCCGTCATCGAGCGCGCTAACGGCGCGACGGTGGATGTTGACCGCCTGAGCTTAAACCTATGGACGGGAACTATCGATGTGACCGATTTGGAAGTGGCGGACCCGTCAGATCTTTCGGTGAATCTATTCTCAGCAACAGACTTACGGGTTTCCATTTCAAGTGTAGCCTTACTTTCTAAGCGGCTTGTGGTCAGTGAAGTGCGAACTCAAGAGGCTCGCTCGGGCATGCCTAGAACAAGCCCCGGGCAATTGATTGGCCCCTTGATTGAAGCTGTAGCCATTACGGCGCCCACGTCAGACGAAGTGGGCAGTTACGTGAAGGATGCAGAGCACTGGCTTGACCGGTTAAGGCAAGTTCAGGCGTTGTTAAAGCGTTGGGAGGGAATGATCCCGGCGGGCTCTGAGTCCAAGCCCGCTCTTGGCTCGCCTAGCTATCAGGAGTGGTTAGACGAACAAATTGCGCAAAGTGGTTACACAAGGCTGTCATTTGATCCGATTAAAGACGGCTATTGGTCTGCTCTGGCAGTGAAGGTGTCGGTAGACTCCGTTCGTATCGCCACTTTCGGTGATAAGGATCTGACTCTTCTGGCGGAAAACATTGCATCAAACCCCAAGCAAGTGGGGCTCTCGCCTAGCCTTAAGATGAATTCAGAGGACGGATCAGTAGGTATGCTCCTGCAACTTGACGAGTTGAGTGGTGCTGGCGCCAATCGCGTCAATTTTAGTGTCGATGGCTTGGATGCACAGAGTGCCTTGTTGTCGCTGAAGCCCTCGATCTCTAGTCGAGTCAATGGCGGGCAGATTGATTTCAGTCTCGATGGTGAATTCCGCTACGCAGGTAAGGGTGAGTTAGCAATAGATCTGCTCGCCAGGCTGAGAGATTCGGAGTTAACGATTCAGCGTCGGAAAATTCCTGTGGATGAGTTCGAGGTGCCAGTGCTCGTCGAGGGAACATTCAAAGCGCCCAAACTTCGAATGGACAATAAAACGATGGAGGATCAGCTCAAAGATCTAGCCGAGGATGCGCTCAAGGACGAGGCAAAGTCGAAGGTAGAAGACAAGGTTAAGGGCAAGCTATTTGATCGGCTCAAAGGGCTTATCAAATAGACCTGTAGCTACTTCAGACGTGGTAAGAGAGTCTGTTCTTAGTTGGACGACTGACAAAACATTCCACAAAAATGAGGCTCTGTGGACCCCGAAAACCAGCTCGGGAGTTTGGTTTGGTGGGAAGTGGCACATCCACTCGAGTTGCTCTTGGCTAATTTGCTACCCCGAAAATTGTCGTGGTCATTGCTGATGCCAGTGGTTCAAGGCGCTTAAACCGGCTATGGTCCGAGACTGAGGAACAGGGAGTGCAGCGACACCGTGAGTGATTTAGTCGTCAGGCAAATTGACTTCGATGTAGATCAGGCCAAATTTATTTGGAATCCTGCCAACCCTTCTTTCTCTGTTTTAATGAATCAAATTACGTTCTTTGTTGTCGGCTTTGAAAAGTATATGTGCCGTGTGATGCGCGATGCCGAAGCGCAGATCACTGACGCGGCAGTGATGGAAGAGGCCCGTGCCTTTCGCCAGCAAGAAGCCATCCACGCTCAAAAACACATGCGGCATGCCCGGGCCCTGATAGCGCAATATCCCGCATTGCAGGGCGTGCTCGATAAAGTCCTCGCTAGCTATGACGATGTCTACAACACCCACCCACTGGAATACCACTTAGCCTATGCGGGTGGCCTAGAGGCAATTTTCACCCCTTTTTTCAAAATGATATTGGATCACCGTGCAGCCCTATTTGAAGAGGGTGACGCACAAGTGGCATCCCTTTTTGTTTGGCATTTTTGCGAAGAAATCGAGCACCGAAGTTCCGCCTACGATGTTTACAACCACGTAGTAGGGAGTCATTGGTACCGCATTCGAAACACCGGCGCATTTCAAAAACACACCCGCGATCTCTTCGACATGATCAAGAACGAATTTGAATTGCTGGTCACAGACGTTCCAGAAAACGCCTACACAGACAATCCGTTTGCGCGCATACCGATTTGGGCACAGTTACGATCAGCCGTAGGTGTCCTAGCATCGCAGTTCCCCTGGCATGATAGTGTGAACCAGCCTTTGCCCGACTACTATCACGAGTGGCTTGGGCACTGGCAATCTGGGGCCGATGTGTCTCAAATTGTTGGCAAATCGCAACGCTTGGTACTCAGTGACTGAGACAGCACTCACCTTTGCGCAGCTGGTTGAGCGTCTCGGTGGCTTTACCCCCGCAAATATTGAAAGCTGGGTCTTTGTAAAAAGCCCCTTTACGCTGTCCCACTGGACCATGAATGTCGTTGAAGTACTGCTTATCGTTGGCGCGCTCTGGGGTCTGCGCCATAGCGTGGCCCGCTTTAAAGCGGGCGAGTCTGTCTATTTAGGCTTTTGGCTGGCGTCAGTCCTCTTTATGTTGGCGCTGGAAATCCCGGTGTACTTTCCTGAAAAGCTGGGCGCACCCGACAACGCCCTGTTTTTCATTCATAACGAATTTTCAGTGCAGTTCTTCTTCGGGCGAGCGCCGCTGTACATCCTCGCGCTGTACCCCGCCATCATGTACGCATCCTTTGTCCTTGTTAGGCAAGCCGGGCTCTTTGATCAACGCTGGGGGGCACTCATTGGTGCACTCGGCGTAGGTGTCGTACACCACGTGTTCTATGAGATTTTTGATCACTTTGGACCCCAGTATGGCTGGTGGACGTGGAACTACCCCAACTTCACCTCTTCCCTCGCCTCGGTACCGGTCTCTAGCATGGTGGGTTTTGCCTTTGTCGGGCCGATTGCTCTGACGCTGGCCACACAACTTTTAGTCCCTAAATCTGTTGTCGCGCACAATGCAGACGCCAAGGATGCAAGTCGTCGGATTCGGAGCTTCGCTATCGGCACACTGCTGGCCGGGCTGTTGACACCCGTCATTTTTGTCCTGCTCACAGTCAATACCTGGTTCAGTCTGCTCGGCATTGAGATGACCCCTCGCTCGGAGATGGTGGCTTCGGTGGCGATTGTTGGGACGGCGTTACTCCTAACTGTGGGTCAATTATTGCGCCTAACCACTTTTTCGAGCCGGGGCTTTTGGGCGTATTCCAAAGCCTATCTTGTTCTGTTTCTGGGTGTTTTCACCGGCTTATGGTTGTATGCGCTACCCGATTACTTTTCCGCAGTTGACGGCATCACTTCACAAGGGTACCCCGTAGGCTCATTAGCTTATGTGCTGTGTTGCAGCGGCTTCGCCGCATTTTTCCTTTTGCGAGAAAGGCACTAATGTTGCACGGAAACCTTGGGAGACTGCTCGAGTTGTCTTATTAGTCTAGAACCTGCCGTGGCGCTCAATGTGAGCACCCTTAGGTCCCCACACGCGCTCAACCCATTTGTCCTCGGGTGTTTAAGGTGTCGTCAGTTTTACTTGCATGTACATCTCGTCAAAGTCGCGCTCACGTCATACGCTGTACGCGCGTTTTAGAGCATCGCTGCCACTAACACCCAAGTGGTTGGCAAAACCGCAAAGACGAGTATTCACAGGAAGTAAAAGAACGGCCAGTGCGCAAACGCTGCAGCGACGCGCCTTGGCATTGACAGCAAACGGGGGTGGTCGGCAAAGGACTTAATTCCTGACACTCTAGCAATCACTGCCTTAAATCTGGTCATTCGCGACTCTTTTTGCCTTCAATTTTTTGTCCACAATTTGTCCGTAAATTCTCATAATGTGCCCCAGAAATTGATCGCATCGGGCTGAACGTGGTGCGAATCTGCGCCGGCTCACCAGCTTGGTATTCAAAGAGGTTACGTGCATGTACAAAACGTCGTGATGTCTACCAACGGTTGGTGGATAGAGGCAGTCCATGCGGGCCAATAATTCAAAAAAGTCTCGCGCCTTCTTACAGCGGTAGCGGGTAAAAAAAATACTCAGCAGGCACATCCATTATGTCAACACCACAAGCAGAATTCGGTTTCGGTACACAAATACGTAAATCCCCCTTTTTTGACGCAACGGTGCGCTGGGGTGCGCGGGACTTTTCGGTTTATAACCATATGTATATTCCGAGGGACTTTGGGGATCCTGAGCAGAATTTTTGGAACTTGGTCAACGAAGCTATTTTGTGCGACGTAGCCGTAGAGCGTCAGGTGGAGATTACGGGGCCCGATGCTGCGCGCTTTGTGCAAATGCTGACGCCACGAGACCTGAGCCAATGCGCTGTGGGGCAATGCAAATATGTGCTTATCACCAATGCCGACGGCGGTATTCTTAACGATCCCGTATTGCTCCGATTGGCAGAGAACCATTTTTGGTTGTCTTTAGCCGACAGCGATATCCTGCTCTGGGCGCAGGGTGTCGCCGTTCACTCGGGGCTGGACGTCACGATCTGTGAGCCTGATGTATCGCCGTTGCAACTCCAAGGCCCTCGGTCAGGCGATATTATGGAAGCGCTGTTTGGTGAAGAGATTGCTGACCTTAAATACTATTGGTTACGACATTACACCCTAGACGGTATTCCCCTCGTGGTTTCTCGCACAGGCTGGTCTAGCGAGCTGGGATATGAGATTTACCTGCGAAATGGTGCACACGGGGATGCCCTTTGGGAAAAGATTATGGCGGCCGGGGCGCCGTTTGGGCTAAAGCCTGGACATACATCGACTATCCGGCGCGTAGAAGGTGGCATGTTGTCGTATCACGCCGACATGGATATTCACACTAATCCTTTTGAGCTGGGTCTTGATCGACTCATTAATCTCGATATGGAGGCCGACTTTATAGGGAAGCGAGCGCTGACGGCGATTCGAGCGACGGGTATTACGCGAAAGCAGGTGGGTGTTGTGATTGCAGGCGAGCCACTCGCCGCGCCGAACACGCGCGCCTGGTCTCTTTCCAGCGGCGCGGGTCAAGTAGGCTACGTTACCTCGGCTGTTTACTCTCCTCGTTTAGGCAAGAACGTTGCACTGGCCATGGTGGATATGGATTACGTGGAGTTGGGAACAGAGCTCACAGTGAGTCTGTCGGGCGAGGACCGCAGTGCGACCGTTGTTGAAAAGCCATTTTACGATCCTAAAAAGCGCCTCGCCTCAGTTAGTTCGGTAACCGCCCAGTCAACGGACATTGAGGTGCCCCAGGTAAGTAATGTTGCTACTGAGGTCGATATCCCGGAGCGCACTTTGGACGCTTTTACACCCGTCAATGACGCCGCCCACGCTGAATCAAGTGCTACCATCGGCTAGGAACTTAAAGATCGTTACATTCTAAATCTCTGGTGCCGCCGGAGCGCACCGAGAGTATGCTTTCCCATTGTCAGGTTAGCCCGTTTGTGATCCCTGCCTTGCAGACAGCGGACGTCTGGCTGACCTGATAATGGGTGAGGTTCGTAATTAGGCGCGGCGGGTCGCAAGGTCGCCCAAAATGGATAAGAGAATGTCGAAGCAAAATAGTTGTGTAGCACCGGAGAGCAGCTCGCTTAAGTGCTCTGACAAGGAGCATGGTTATGTTAACCAATGAACTGGTTCCTCGTCATGACGAGGGCGGTATTACAACTCTCACCCTCAACGCTCCTAACACCATTAATGCCCTGTCAGAGACGATGATGGCGGCGCTTGGGTCGCAACTCGATCGTATCGTCATCGATGACGCTGTCCGTGTGGTGGTTATCCGGGGTGCCGGAGCACATTTTTGCGCTGGCCATAATCTTAAGGAAATGGCTGCGCGCCGGAGCGATGCAGACGGTGGGCTAGGGTACTTCCGTGCGCTGTTTCAAACGTGTTCTGAAGTGATGTTGCGTATAACGCAATTGCCGCAACCGGTTATCGCTGAGGTCAGCGGCATTGCGACAGCCGCAGGCTGCCAGCTGGTAGCCGCCTGTGACCTGGCCGTTGCCTCGAACGATGCGCGTTTCGCCACGTCGGGTGTCAATATTGGGTTGTTTTGCTCGACACCCCTTGTTGCCTTGTCGCGCACTGTTGCGCGTAAGCACGCGATGGAAATGCTGTTAACGGGTGGTTTTATCGATGCTCAGCAAGCTGTTGGTATGGGGCTCGTTAATCGTGCCGTCCCGGGGGATGAGCTTGCCGACGCGACTCGCCAACTAGCGGTGGACATTGCAAGTAAAACGCCCGCCGCAATCAAGGTGGGCAAGCGTCTCTTTTATGAGCAGGCCACACTGAGCATGGAAGAGGCTTACGCGATGGCGGGTGAGGTTATGGCTTGCAATATGATGGCGGACGATACAAAAGCAGGCATTGATGCTTTTATTAACAAGCGGCCAATGCCCGAGTGGCGTGGCAAGTGACATTTCAGGGGCCGGAGCTCGACAAAACACCTGCGAACTTCACGGCAATGTCCCCAGTGACAATGCTCAAGAGAGTTGAACGTGTACACCCCGAGTTACCAGCGCAAATTCATGGGAATATTTGTCGAGACTGGGGCGAGGTAGCCTTACGTTGCCGCCGGCTTGCGTCTGCGCTTGCAAAGCGCGGTGTAAAAAAAGGCGATACGGTTGCACTCATCGCGCCAAATATCCCGGAAGCGCTCGAGTGTGCTCTGGCCGTGCCGATGATTGGAGCGGTTCTAAACGCAAACAATATCCGCCTGGATGCTCGCACGCTCGGTTACATCCTTGAACACGGTGAGGCCTCCGTGTTGTTGGTTGATACCGAGTTTTCGCAACTGGCGCGTGAGGCAGTGGCCCTGTCGGGTAGGCGTCTCCTCATAATCGATATTGAGGACAGCGAAGGTCCGGGCGGTGAGCGCATCGGTGAGTTGACGTACGAGGCTCTGCTGGCCGAGGGCACCGATGATTTTCCTTACACCCTGCCTGATGATGAATGGGATGCATTGGCGCTGAACTATACCTCGGGCACAACGGGGCAGCCGAAAGGTGTAGTTTATTCTCATCGGGGTGCGTGGACTAACGCCGTTAATAACGTCATCACCTGGTCAATGCCGCACCACCCTATTTATTTGTGGACGCTACCACTATTTCACTGCAATGGTTGGTGCTTCCCTTGGACGATTACCATGCTAGCGGGTACGCATGTATTCATGCGAAGCCCGACAGCCGAGGGAATCTATCATGCGCTGGGTGAGTACGGTGTAACACATTTGTGCGGTGCACCGATCATTATGTCGATGATTGCACAAGCACCTGAGCGCCAACGACGGGCCTTCGACCAAAAGGTCAAACTTATGACCGCCGCAGCCCCACCGCCTGCCTCTGTCATCTCAGCAATGGAATCCATGGGGATTAGTGTGACCCATGTTTATGGCTTAACCGAGGTTTATGGACCTGCTGTCGTCTGCGCTGAAAAGGAAACGTGGCAGGCACTTCCGCTGGATGAACAAGCCAAGTTGAAATCTCGCCAAGGTGTGGCTTACGAGCTCGAGGAGGACGTTCTAGTCCTTGATCCTGAGACGGCCCAACCCGTGCCTTGGGATGGCGCAACTCAGGGCGAAGTGGCGTTTCGCGGAAACATCGTGATGAGGGGGTACTTCAAGAGACCTGAGGATACGGCAAACGCGTTTAGAGAAGGATGGTTTTGGTCGGGAGACTTAGCGGTACAACATCCTGATGGCTACATTGAAATAAAAGATCGCGCCAAGGACATCATTATTTCAGGTGGGGAGAATATCTCCTCCATCGAAGTGGAAAATGCGCTTTATAGTCACCCGGCAGTCAGCCTAGTTGCGGTGGTGGCTATGTCGGATGAGACCTGGGGTGAGGTTCCCTGTGCCTTTGTCGAGTTGACTGACGATGACTCTAATATTACCGAGGCAGAGCTCATCGCTCATGCGCGGACATCGCTGGCGAGTTTTCAGCGTCCTAAGAAAATTATTTTTGGTGAACTTCCGAAAACATCGACAGGGAAAATACGCAAGAACGAACTTCGAGACCGTCTTCGGTAGTTTTGGACGCTGATTTCCTATCGCGTGGCGTTACTGAACGATCTCGAGTTATGGGTTACTGAGACTGTTTATCCGGAGGAGTTCAACGAGACGGCGGGAGTTTGAGTCTTCGCTGTCGCTCGACAGACCTCCGCTGCGCTACGGCCACCCTGCCCTTCGGGCGCGGTTTCAGCTGTCACAGCCGCCAAAACAAATAAGAGCGAACTAAAGGTGGTGCTGATCTCTTTGTGCTGGAAGTGGCGGCAGGTTGATGGAGTATGTCCCCATAAATACCCCTCCTTGCCCCTAAATGTGACGACAGGCGTATGGACTTGGATTGATGACAAGTGCATAAGAAGCCCCTTAGATAAGGGGCTTTGTAGAGCCAGCCGGACATCGCCGGACTTTAGTTTGGCCAAGGCACGGAATCATCCTTTATTGCTAAGCGCCGCTATTACGTCATCGACGATCGCATCAGCTTTCTCACGAATCTGGTCACCTGTCGCGTCCTGAATGGGATGCGATACTAGTAGGTACCTCGCATCAGCCATACCCAGAGCCTTCGCCTGGATTTTTGCGGCGTCCCCAAATTCTGTCGAGGCAATGGCCACAGCAGGCTTTTTCTCGATTTCAAAATAAACGGTGTCATGCAAACTGCACGACGTACAGGAACCTCAGTCGGCAAGACCTATGACAACAAAGTCATTGATTTTTTTGATCTCCCTGCGCAGATCAGCCGGCGCCGGTTTTGAAAAGGTGGGTTTTTGATACCGATTAACTTCAACTTGAGGAAGTCGCCGTTCCATCGCTTCCTGAAGACGGTCTAAAAACTCATCGCTCCGCCTTTTAGCAATATCAAGCAGGGCGACCTTGCCTACGATCGCCTCCGGTCTTGGTGTTATCTGTCGAGCAACCGGTACCTCTTCGTTGGTCGGATCTAGCAATGTCACTGACATATCACTCTCCTTTACCTCACTTACATATAGTCGTCTATTTTTCTGGAAACCGGAATAGAGCCCATACTTCTGGGGATCCAGCCGTGAAAGAATGCGGTGCATTTACCAGCCTCGCTGCCTGCCACAACAATTTCAATGTGATCTTCCGCACCGAATTTTCCGATTCGCCTATCGGCCGGTAGCTGAGCCAGGCCGGCAAGCTGTTCCGGTGATGCACTCGGGCCTTGAATAAGCTCTTGCACGGACTTTTCACTGGCTTTCTGAATGTCTCTGCGCAAGGCGGATTTGCTAACCTTGCCACGTTTAAAAACATCGTTGTGCTCTGGAGAAACAACCATCAGGCAGTTTGAAGAAGCGTACCAGTTGGCATTGAACATGCCTTTAGTAGCTTCGCCGATGGCTGCGGCCAGCACAGGTGCTTCGGTGGTTGTTTCATCAAGAATCAAAGTTGGACCTGCCGACATGGCAAGCGTTGTAACCACCGAATCGTTGGCGTCAAACCCGCGATCAACATGAAACGGATCCCAGCAGGACCTCTCTTCCCACTCGGCAAAACACATGGTGAATTTCATGGGGTTTGAAAATGTCGAACGCTCTGTGCCGCCTGGCTTTGCGCCACCAACGTTGCGGATGACCAGCCTGAGTGCGCGGCCGATCGTCGCATTGGCCCGATTTCCCTGGCCTAGCGCGCCTAGCCCCATGTTCATCTTCAGAAGATGGCGAATTGGACCGTTGACAATCATGACTGGACTAGCACCCATAGTCGTTGCCATGACGCCATGGATATTAAATTCATCGGTGCACACGGCATCAACTGCCGCCATGACGACTGGCAGGTACTCAGGTCTGCATCCAGCCATGACAGCGTTGATGGCAACTTTCTCGACGGTGACCTTCGCCATGTTCGGCGGCATGATGGCGATCACCTCCTGCGGATCTAGACTTGTACCCTGCAGCATGCTGAGCACTCTTTGAGGCGTTGGTGGAATAACCGGCAGGCCGTCAGTGAATCCTTGATCAAACATGAACTCGAATTCGTCGTCTTGGCTGCCCATCTCTATTCGTCGCGCTCTTATCGGACTGTTTTCTGCCTCAGCCTGAAGCCGTTCAGCATGCAGCGGATCGACTGAAAGTGAACCACAACCTGGGCGCCAGCTGGGGAGTGAGTCCCATTCAACCGTATGTTGAGTAATAGCGTGTTGTTCGAAAAGTTCAGCGACCAACTCTTGCCATTCCTCACGGACAAAACCGCTGCGTTCGACCAGTACGTGGCCCCCGGAGTCGGTCAGAAATACCTGGGGTACGATTTCAATGTCATTGGTAAACGATACTTTTAGCGCGCTGTCATCGAGCAGATTGAAGGGGGGGTCAAACTCACTCATTAACCGGGAGTTACCACTACTGGTCTGACCGATAATAAAAAAGTCGAGTTCACTGGATAGCGAATCATGTATGGCCGCTAGTACGGGTAGGACGAGCCTGCAAGTAGGGCAGTCCTCTTTGATAAAACAGACAAGAGCTCGGCGCGTACTGGGGAAGCTGCGCTCTATGCCCGAGGAGTCTTCCAGTGTGAATGGGGTGATAACTGACACTGGCTATAGTTCCACTGGGATGTTGACGCAGGGTTGCTCACTGCGGTTTCGATGTTCAATCAGGGTCGGGTGTATGTCTCCCTTAAAATCGTCGAGTCCCTGGTGCTCCATCATGGCCTTTGCCGGCAGTCTCCGCGTACTGGCATCGCCCCGTGTCAGGGCGTTTTGTAACCCATCGGATTTAAAAATTTCTTGGCTTGCCGTGTGTTGCATTACCTGCCTCAGTTTCTAGTACTGAACCTTATGACCACGCATTACGGTGCTACGTAGGTCCAGAGAGTCGAGACTCATAGTCTCGGGAGCATTGATATCGTTAAGTTTCAAGTATGGTTCGTAGGACGCTAGTTTGCTGGAGCCATTACTGATCGCGTTGAGCGTACCACGGAATATTGCATGATCTGTCACCGCGTAAAAGTTGAGAGGTTGACGCAGTTGCACATCAAACCCACCAGAATGTCTGATTTTTTCACCTCTCGCATAGCGATAGGCATCGCCTAGTGTTGCCAGGGTGCCGTAAGCGGATGCATCAAGGTAATAGGCGGTGTGAACGTGCAGATCTCCAAAGTAGGCCTTTCGCGAAGTCTGTTTGTCCGGCTGGAGAGTCAATGAGTCTCCGGGGATTTCATAGCGAGGGTCGAATGCTGCTGATGCGGGATTTACCGGGGTAGGGTCAGTTGATGAAGATTGATTCGGCGGTATTTCAGACCAACCAACGGACAGGCAAAGTAACACTAAAAGGAAATCAACTCGCGTGATCCGAGATTTGGTTCTATCTAATGTAACTGGCGTAAGTATTTTCGATATCATCTACGACGCTTAGGCTTTCCTTGACGATTGCGGCAGCATCGTCAAGGACGTCTTCACCTGTATCCAAGCCCGCGCAGCGGTTCA
>CAJYAI010000022.1 GCA_913064725.1 uncultured Alteromonadaceae bacterium
CTGAGCCAAGATCCAACCATAGACACGGTAGCCAAGCTGGGTGCCGTGTCTGTCGTTATGTTCGCATTTGTTTTTGTGGTGATGGTGCCGCTCTACAACGTGCTGTGTGATGTCTTGGGCATTAACGGTAAAACGTCGTCTGATGCATACACCGCGGTGTCCGCCGAGGTTGATGAATCACGCGCTATAAAAGTGCAGTTCATCGCGACGAATAACGATGGCATGCCCTGGGCCTTTGCCCCTCAAGTTACCGAAATGGTGGTTCATCCAGGCGCCGCTAATGACACGCTGTTCTTTGCGGCTAACCCAACTGCGGACGCCATGATTGCTCAGGCGATTCCAAGCGTCTCGCCATCGCGAGCCGCTGAGTATTTCCACAAAACCGAATGCTTCTGCTTTGAGCAGCAGCCCCTCGAGGGGCTTGGCGAGGCAGAGATGCCGCTGCAGTTCATTATTGATCAAGACCTGCCGTCTGATATCAAAACAATCACGTTGTCTTATACATTGTTCGATGTAACGTCGCTGATGCGCGGCAAGGTTGCTTCGAGGTAAACTGAGAGGGGCCCCAGGGGGATGGGGAATAACGGAGAAATACATGTCTAGTGCTGAAACTTCAACAGAATACGAAAAGTACTACGTGCCCGAAAGTTCAAGCCTGGCGGTTCGAGCAACGATTGGTCTCGTACTGTCTGTCTTTGGTGGCGGTCTCGTTCTCAACGAGATGACCTTTGGCGGTACACACGATACTGGCGGCGTCGCCAAATGGGTGATGTACGCCGGTCTTGCCATGTTTATTGGAACATTGACCTACTGGTTTCGAACCACCATCAAGGAAAATAAGGCCGGCATGAACAGCGGGCAGCTGAGTAACAGTTATGTGCTCGGTATGTTTTGGTTCATTTTCTCGGAGGTCATGTTTTTTGCCGCATTCTTTGGTGCCTTGCTCTACGTCCGATGGTTAGCCGGACCCTGGTTGGCGGGCGAAGGCGAGGGCGGTCGGATGAATTTTTTGTTGTGGGAGGGTTTTGAGTACACCTGGCCGCCTGTGACGACGCCTCAAGAGGTTGTTGGTGGAGCGTTGGCGCAACCGATAGCAAATAACGGTGCATTCGTATCGCAACATACGTCGATGGCGTTTGCGGACGCGCACCATTGGTACGCGTGGTTACCGTTGTGGAATACGATTATTCTTCTGACATCCAGCGTGACCTGCGAATTCGCACACCGAGGTCTGTCGCAAGGCAATATCAAGAAATTTGAGGCGTGGTTGGGTGTTACTGTTGCCTTGGCAATCGTCTTCTTGTTCCTACAGGCTGCGGAGTACTACGAAGCTTACCAATTGTTCGGGCTGACCCTTAATTCCGGTATTTATGGCTCAACATTCTTTATGCTGACCGGATTCCACGGCTTTCACGTGGCTATGGGTATGACCATGTTGCTGATTCAGCTGATACGGTCTGTTCGAAACAAGCACATGACTGCGACCGATCACTTCGGGTTTTCAGCGTCTAGCTGGTACTGGCACTTTGTTGATGTGGTGTGGGTGTTTCTCTTTATCTTTGTTTACATCATTTGATAAATGACCAAGATCTGAGTAAGGGCGGGTATTACCCGCCTTTTTTTATTCGGCGCTGGCTGATGGGGTGCGCGCGTCCCAAGGGCTTTGGTGGCCTAATTGGCCAGTTGCAACGCCGTAGGCGATAAGGGCCATTAATGTCCCAGCGATACCGACACGGACTCTCAACGAGTTTACGAGGCGCGTTTTTTTTACGTCCCCCTGGTCGATCATAAGGAAGTAGAGCCCTGCTCCCAAGGTGACGACTAACGCGATCATGAGCAAGACAATGAGACCTTTAAGCATGGAAAATCCTTACACTACAAAGATTGGCGCCTCGGGAGTGAGAGGCCTGAAAGATGTGACTAGAGGGCGGAGTGTAGCGAAACCATAATGAAGTTGCGCGTTGAACTTGATTGGCGAACCACATTAGCCACATTTTTATTGGTTCCAGGGCTCGTTAGCTTGGGGTTTTGGCAACTAGATCGCGCCGAAGAGAAGGCAGGTTTGATTGCGCGCCTCGAGGAGCGAAGAGAGTCGCCTGCCATTACACTGCAATCTGTCAGTCGCCTGCCGGTTAATGATCTCGCCGATCGACAGGTAACCATGGATGCAGTCTTCACCCCCGGTCAGTATGTACTTTTAGATAACAGGCTTCGTGCGGGACGCTTTGGCTATGAGGTCGTTGCCCTCGCGGCTGTTGGCGAGCTGACAGTGGCGTTGAACTTAGGGTGGATCGAGGGCGATCCGTCCCGTCTGCGCTTGCCAGAGGTAGATCTGCCGCGTGGGCGACACGTCATTAACGGCCGTATTTATCAACCGACCAGCGACGCATTTATGTTAGGTGAAAATCTATTCCCGCCTACACTGCCAGGTGTTGTCCAGCAGCTCTCCCTGAGTGCGTGGGACGATGGGCTGCGATCACGTTTTGCTAGGCCCGTATTTCCCCTAGAAGTGCGAATTGGGGAGTACGAACCAATCGCCCTAGCCGCAGATTGGGCAGTTGTGAATCAAACGCCTGCGAAACATCAGGGCTATGCTGTGCAATGGTTTACTATGGCGGCTGCATTGGCATTAGCGTTTGTGTTTCGCAGCACTAATATCCTAGCGTGGGCACGTTATCGGCTAGGCAAATCGTAAATTTCGACCTTAACTGAGGAAACCGTAGTGACTCAAAACACCGATCAGCGTGGCGGCCGCGCCATATTGCTGCTCATAGCTGGCTTGCCGGTAACAATGATATTAGCAGCTACCTGGCTCTGGTACTTCGTGGAGCGCGGTGATATCGATATCGTCGGCGCACTAGGTACTGCCAACAGCGGGGTGATCCTATCCGAGCCTGCGAATATAAAATCTCGAGCGTTTACAGCGACAGACGGCGCTGACACGAGCCTGGACCAGCTGGAGCCTAAATGGACCTTTATGATTGTCCAGCAGGGCGACGTATGCGATGTGCAGTGTAATGAGCTTCTGTACTTGACCCGACAGATCCGCATTGCCATCGGGCGCGACTTTAACCGAATACAGCGCGTATTGATCGTTGATACGCCGGCGGCACAGATGGTTTCCACCGAGGACAGTTCAGAGGCGTCCTCACCCCTTTTAGCTGCCTTAGATAAGGAGCACTCCGATTTACAGGTCTGGTTAGCCGACGGTCAGCCGGTCATACCCGAGCGACATGTAGATGGCTTTGCATGGTATCTCGTCGATCCCTCCGGTTGGGTCATGATGCGATATGCAGCGCAGGTGAATTACAAAGATGTGATTAGTGATCTCAAGTTTCTCCTCAAAAACGCTGGGGGCTGATGATGAGTGAATCTGTTTTGGCGCGCTGGCCTGATTTTCTCGAGCTGACTAAGCCCCGGGTCGTCGCGTTGATGTTACTAACCGCCCTCATTGGCATGTGTATGGCTGTGCCCGGTCTGGTGCCATGGGAGCCTCTGGTGTTTGGCAATATCGGGATTGGTCTTTGTGCGGGTGCGGCAGCTGCGATTAATCACGTGGTGGATGAGCGTATCGATCAGAACATGTCGCGAACGACTAACCGCCCAGTCGCTCAAGGCCGCGTCACACAAACGGAGGCGCTTGTCTTTGCCGCGTTGCTGGCGATTGGCGGTACAGCGCTGCTGGCGTTTACCGTGAACGTCTTAACAGCAATTCTCACCGTTGCGAGCTTGGTCGGATACGCATTCATCTACACCATGTTCCTGAAGCGGGCGACACCGCAAAACATTGTGATTGGTGGTCTGGCGGGCGCCGCTCCACCGCTACTCGGCTGGACTGCAGTGACGGGCGAGGTTCATGCCCATGGGTTGTTACTGGTCTTGATTATTTTTGCTTGGACGCCGCCTCATTTTTGGGCGCTGGCAATCCATCGGAAGGACGAGTACGCGGCTGTTGGCATTCCGATGTTGCCGGTCACGCACGGCAACCGGTTTACCGCCTTACATATTTTGCTCTACACCATTCTCATGTTTTTGATTACCTTGCTGCCGTTTGCCACTTTGTTAAGTGGATGGATTTACGCGGTCTCTGCTGTTGTTTTGGGTCTGGTATTTTTGTATTGGTCAATTGAAATTCTGCGAGCGAAAAATCCAAAAGCACCCATGGATACCTTTAAGTACTCCATCAATTATCTACTCCTGTTATTTGTCGCTATGCTGGCGGACCACTGGATACTAGGATCGCCGGTATGACACTGACACAACGCCAGCGTATTGCCCTCACCGTCGCGGCTATTTTCCTCGGTATTACGGTCATCGTCGCGGGTTTCGTGCATCGCATTCAGCAGCCGCGCATCATGACCGTATCGGAGATGCGCGTTAACGGTTTGTTCTTGTTTGATACCCCAAGAGACCCTGGTGAGTTTGTACTCACTAACCACAGAGGCCAGGATTTTACAGATCAGAGCGTGGAAGGTGATTGGACGTTATTATTTTTTGGGTTCACCTACTGTCCGGATGTTTGCCCTACCACCATGTCCTTTTTAGCGGAATTAAAGGGTAGCCTTGAGGGTACAGAGGCAGGCTCCACCCGCGTCGTTATGGTCTCAGTCGACCCAGCTCGCGACACCGTCGAGCAGCTATCGACTTATGTGCCGTACTTCCATCCTGAATTTCTTGGAGTGACCGGCGAGTTCCCTGATATCTTGAGCTTTGCACGTCGTTTCAACGCGCCGTTTCGCAAGGTGACGACGGCCGATGGCGATTACCAAATGGACCACAGTGCGAATGTCGTTTTGATTAATCCAAAGGGCGATTTCCACGGCTTTTTCAGAGCACCTCTGGACCTTGCGAAAATGAAGGTCACACTGCGTTCAGCCCAATTTTATTGGAGCCAACAATATGACTGATAGCTCTCGGCTCATTTTGGTCGATGGGTCATCCTACTTATTCCGTGCTTTTCATGCTTTGCCGCCACTGACGAACAGCAAGGGCCATAATACGGGCGCCGCAAAGGGCGTTATTGGCATGTTGAAGCGATTGCAGGCGGATAACCCAAATGACCAACTGGTCGTTGTGTTCGATGCGAAGGGCCCGACGTTTAGAAACGAGATCTACGCTGACTATAAAGCCAATCGACCCCCAATGCCCGACGAGCTCAGGGAGCAGATTGAGCCCATCCACAACGTAATCCGAGCCATGGGCCTGCCTCTTATTTCGGTTTCCGGTGTCGAAGCTGACGATGTCATCGGCACGCTATCAGAGAGGGCGTCAGAACAAGAGCGGCCGGTTTTGATCTCAACGGGTGACAAAGATATGGCGCAGTTGGTCAATGACCATGTGACGCTGGTGAACACCATGACCAACGTTGTGCTCGATCGAGAGGGCGTGATCGACAAGTTTGGTGTTCCCCCCGAGTTAATCATTGATCTACTCGCTTTAATGGGCGACTCCGTTGATAACATTCCCGGTGTTGCGGGTGTGGGAGAGAAAACGGCTCTGGCATTGCTGCAAAACCTCGGTGGTGTAAGCGAGATTTACGCGCACTTGGATCGCGTAGCTGAATTGCCTGTGCGCGGGGCTAAATCCCTCGGTGATAAGTTGTCTGCTAGCCAAGACATGGCCGAACTATCTTATGTACTTGCTACGATTAAGACAGATTGCGATCTCGGTCTGGCCGATGATGATCTGCGCTCATCAAGCCCTGATAACGACCGTTTAATTGCGCTTTATCGTGATCTCGAATTCAAGTCGTGGTTAGACGAGCTATTGAGCCCCAGCTTATTCGTCGACAGTCCCGATGTACCGGTTGCGCCGCCCGCTTCGGATTTGTCGGTCGTTACTATTACTGATCAGGGCACTCTCGATGAGTGGGTGGCTCGTTTGGCGAACGCGCCATTAATTGCGTTTGATACGGAGACCACCAGTCTCAACTACATGCAGGCTCAAATCGTTGGCGTGTCGTTTGCCATTGCCGCAGGAGAGGCTGCTTATGTGCCGTTGGCCCACCTAAACCCCGGCCTCGAGGGGCAGCTTGATCGCGACGCGGTGATCGAGCAATTGCGACCGTTACTTGAGTCTCCCGATGTTAAAAAGGTAGGTCAGCACCTCAAGTACGACGCTAATGTGCTTGCAAATCACGGCATCACGCTGCGCGGTATTGCGCACGACACCATGCTGGAATCCTATGTCTTGGATGCTGTGGGTAGTCGCCATGACATGGGTAGTTTAGCGCTCAAATATTTGGGGCAGAGGGTCATTTCCTTTGAAGAAGTGGCGGGAAAGGGTGCGAAGCAGGTCTCCTTTGATCATGTCCCCGTTGAGCAGGCTGCTGCCTACGCGGCAGAGGATGCTGATGTGACGCTGCGGCTTCATGAGGCGCTCGCGCCCCGACTAGAAGCTGAGCCGGCTCTCAACAGTGTGTATCACAGGCTCGAGCTTCCGCTGGTGCCAGTGCTGTCCAAGATTGAACGAAATGGTGCTTATGTCAGTACCGAGCGATTGCGCAAGCAGAGCCATGAGTTGGCAACCCGTCTCGCTGAGCTTGAGTCGCAGGCCTGTGAGTTGGCCGGGCAGCCGTTCAATTTGGCCTCGCCGAAACAGCTGGGAGAGATTTTGTTTGAAAAGCTCGAGCTCCCCATTATTAAGAAAACACCAAAAGGCGCACCATCGACAGCCGAGGAAGTGTTAGCCGAACTGGCAAATGACTACGAGCTACCCGCCGTGCTCATAGAGCATCGCGGCCTAGCAAAGCTCAAGTCGACCTATACAGATAAGCTTCCGGAGATGGTTGATCCGCAAACAGGCAGAGTACACACCTCGTACCACCAAGCCGTGACTGCCACTGGGCGATTGTCATCAAGTGACCCTAATCTTCAGAACATTCCTGTGAGAACACAGGAAGGGCGACGCATTCGTCAGGCCTTTGTTGCGCCAGAGGGACGCAAAATTGTCGCTGCGGACTATTCGCAAATAGAACTGCGAATCATGGCTCACCTCTCCAGTGATGCGGGCTTGCTACATGCCTTCGCGAACGAGCTCGATGTTCACAGTGCGACTGCTGCCGAAGTATTCGATGTGGCGCTCGAGGATGTGAGTACCGATCAACGACGAAAGGCCAAAGCGATTAACTTTGGCCTGATTTACGGCATGTCGGCATTTGGTTTGGCAAAGCAAATTGGCGTGGCGCGCGGCGAGGCTCAACAGTACATCGATCGTTATTTCGCTCGTTACCCGGGTGTTGCCGATTACATGGACGCCACTCGTGCGCTGGCCCACGAGCAGGGCTATGTTGAAACGCTCATGGGGCGCCGTTTGTATTTACCGGAAATTAATGCGCGCAACAAACAAAGACAGCTTGCCGCTGAGCGAACGGCGATTAATGCACCCATGCAAGGTACCGCCGCAGATATTATTAAGTTGGCAATGATCGAAGTGGATGGCTGGCTTGAGACATCAAAGCTCGATGCCAAGATGATTATGCAGGTCCACGACGAACTCGTCTTTGAGGTGGCTGATGGGGCATGCGCTGCGCTGTGCGGCGAGGTCACATCGCGCATGGCCGGTGTTGTTGAACTCGCTGTGCCGCTATTGACCGAAGTGGGTGTCGGCTCTAACTGGGACGAGGCGCACTAGGACTCATAGCTTATCTGCGCCCTGGTTTTTGGCTCTGCATCGGAATCTTCGTTTGCATCGGAACTCTCATTTAGATCGGAACTCTTGTTTAAATCGGAACTCTTGTCTAAATCGGAACTCTCGTTTAAACCGGAACCCTCGTTTGCGTCAGAACCCGCACTCGTATCGAGACTTTCGTCACTGTTTTCTAACAAGCTGATGTCATCGTCAGGCAAGGTTAGCCACCAGTTAAGCGTTCGCTGCAATTCACTCATTCCGTCGTGCGAGTGCGATGAAAAAAGTTGCACTGAAATCCAGCGCTCATGAGGTTTGAGCGCCTTTTGTACAGTAAGCAATGCGGTTTTCGCAGGGCCTCGCTTGAGTTTGTCGCATTTCGTTAGAAGGATGTGAACAGGCATTTCACTGATTGCCGCCCATTCGATCATCTGACGGTCATAGTCTTTTAGCGGGTGGCGAATATCCATAAGTAGGATAAGGCCCTTCAGACTCTGGCGATATTGCAGGTACTGCTCAAGCTGTTTATTCCACTCTTGTTTTATTTTCAGCGGCACCTTGGCAAAGCCGTAGCCCGGTAGATCCACGAGTCGTCTGTTCTCTGCGACGGCGAAGAAGTTTATGAGCTGAGTGCGACCCGGCGTACGAGACGTTCTCGCAAGCTTCGTATTATCAGTCAGCGCATTAATCGCACTGGACTTTCCAGCATTGCTGCGGCCGGCAAAAGCCACTTCGCAGCCGAGGTCAGTTGGCGCATTGGTTAACGCGCTTGCTGATTGTAAAAATTCAGTGCCTTTAAAATTAAGCTTGTTCGATTTATTGGGCGTATTAATGACAGAAATCCACGTAAAGTTTGGTGTTTTGCGCACAGTGACTATAATGCCCGTCCAAAGACGACGGGTATACACACATAGTTACAGCAATTTGCGCCTGTCGTGCTGTTAAAGAGGGTCTCATTATGAACGCAACTACAATCAAATTCGCAGTATTTGCTGGCGTTACTGCACTGGCTTCGACAGTAGTCCAGGCCGCCGAGCAGCCACCACAATACGCTGCCTCTTGTGGCGCATGCCACGCTTACGCTGTCGCAGGGGCGCCGAAAACTGGTGACGCAGCACAGTGGGAGCCGCGCTTGGCAAAGGGGATGGAGGCGCTTGTGTCTTCAGTCAAAAATGGCCTGGGTGTCATGCCTGCTGGTGGTATGTGTACGACCTGCAGTGATGACGATTACAAGGCGCTCATCACGTATATGGCAACGCCTCAATAAGTGAGGAAAAGGAGTTTAGAATGATCTTTAATCGCGCAATTGCGACACTGGCGCTGCTTTTGGCTGCCAATGCTGCATTCGCTGGTGGCGTTATGAAAGGAGATGCCGTAGCGGGAGAAGCCTTGGTTGGTTCATGTGCCGCGTGTCACGGTGCCGACGGTAACAGCCTCGCTCCAACCTTCCCAAAACTTGCGGGTCTGGGTGAGCGTTACTTGCTCAAGCAGATGAAAGACATTCGTGATGGACGACGACCCGTTGCATTGATGGCTGGACAGGTCGATAACATGACGGACCAGCAGCTTGCCGATATCGCTGCGTTTTACGACGCACAGTCACGCACCTCCGGCACGACCGATCCTGAACTGGTGACGATGGGCCGTTCGATTTATCTGGCGGGTATTGCCGATCGCAAAGTCGCAGCGTGCTCTGGGTGTCACAGTCCTTCAGGCCATGGTAACGGCCCTGGCGGTTTTCCAGCGCTGGCCGGTCAGCATTCGGACTACATTACGCAGCAGCTAGAGATGTTCCGCTTGGGTTATGAAGACGATAGCGGCCGCACGAACGGCGGTGATAGCCGAATAATGCGGACCATCGCTTTTGGTTTAAGTGACCTTGAGATAAAGGCGGTCTCCAGTTATGTTGCGGGTTTGCAGTAAAGCCTAAGCCATAACGGGAGATAAAGATGTTGACCTTGCTTCGCGCGCTAACGGCCGCAGTTGTCTTCATGAGCTCAGTGGGCGTCGTCGCTCAAGAGCAATACGAAGAGGGTGTGCATTACGAGCTGATTGAGCCCGCCATCCACACAGGCGTTAGCGATCGGGTTGTCGTCACCGAGTTTTTCTCCTACGGCTGCGGGCACTGCTACAACTTTGAGCCCTTACTTGAATCGTTTGACGCTCGGTTGCCCGACGGTGTCATGCTTCAGCGAACGCCAGTCATCTGGAATAACAATCCGGGTATGAAGTTACTGGCTAAAACTTACTATGCGGTGGAAGTGCTGGACGTGTTTGAGCCGGTCCATGGTGCGGTTTTTAACGCCATCCATCGTCAACGCAAGCGGTTATCGAGTCCCGAGGCAGTTAAGGCTGTGTTTGTCGAGAACGGCGTGTCCGACAGTGACTTTGATCGCGCTTTTGGCTCATTTGGCATTGATAGCATGGTACGGCAAGCTGCCGCACGCACAGAAGGCGCACGAATCAATGGCACGCCTTCGCTTATGGTTAATGGCAAATATCGCATCGACACGCGTCAAGCCGGTAGCCAGGCAAATATGCTCAAGATTGCGGCATTCCTCGCCGACAAGGAGCTGGCGCGCTTAGCGGGAGCCGCTGGCGCCGCAGATTAGGGCCTCCTCCCTGCAGTGAGGCATGGTGTACAGCGTTAAGTGTGGCGCTGGTGCAGGTTTCGGTAAGTTAGGATTGCGGATCACACCTCGGGAACAGTCAGCCCAGAGGCATCTGGGTGCGATTGATGACCTCTCTTAGCACAAAACTGGAATGTACGCCTGTGACCCCGGGAATGCGCGTCAGACGCCCTAAAAGTACGGCTTCGTAGTGTTTCATGTCTTTTACAACAACGCGAAGTAGATAATCTGCACTTTGCCCTGTCACCACTGAGCAGTCGATCACCTCCTCGTAGCCAGCAATTTCAGTTTCGAAGTTTTCAAACCGATCGGGTGTGTGCCTATCCATCGAAATACTGACGTGCGCCGTGAGGTTAAAGCCCAACTTTTCTGGATTTAGAATGGCGACTTGCCGCTGAATGAATCCGTCGTTAATCAAACGCTTGACGCGGCGCGCGCAGGGTGTGGGAGATAGCCCTACCTGCTCCGCGAGTTCAAGGTTGCTTAGGCTTGCATCAAGTTGCAACTGTGCGAGCAAACGAATATCAATGCGGTCGAGGGAATTAAGGTCGCTCATAGACTTGCCTTAGTGAAATTGGCTGAAAAATAAATAATATTAGTTAAATTAACTAAAAAATACGGGTATTAGTAGTAAATTTAAGCAAAAAATCTAGCAACTTACATTTATACTTCAGTATGTCGCAGTGTCTTGGAAATTAATTATGTGTGCAGAGCGCGTTGGGTCATGGGATTACAGTAAGTACCCTACCTATCGACCCTTACAAAAAGCGGATCGACGGTGGCCAGATGCCGTTCTTACCGCTGCACCCGAATGGTGTAGCGTCGATCTACGTGACGGTAATCAGGCGCTTATTGAGCCCATGACATCGGCAAAAAAGCTACGCATGTGGGAGCTATTGCTCGATTTGGGATTCAAGCAGATCGAAGTTGGCTTTCCGTCAGCGTCAGTGCACGACTTCGATTTTTTACGCAAGCTCATTGAGGAAGATCGGATACCTGACGATGTGACGGTGCAGGTACTAACGCAAGCGCGCGAGGAGCTCATAAGCCGCACATTCGAGGCGCTGAAAGGTTGCAAGCGCGCGGTGCTGCATTTTTACAACAGCACGTCGACGGTGCAGCGTGATTTTGTCTTCGGATTAGATCGTGCGGGCATCACCGATATCGCTGTTAAAGGCGCCCAATTGGTAAAGGCTGCGGCCGCGAAAAATCCCGAGACAGAATGGATTTTCGAATACAGCCCCGAGAGCTTTACTGGCACTGAAATGGACTTTGCGGTTGATGTCTGTAACGCGGTGATCGAGGTCATTAAGCCCACGGCGATTAATAAAATGATCATCAATTTGCCCGCAACGGTTGAGGTAACGACCCCTAATGTTTATGCCGATCAAATCGAGTGGTTCTGTGACCATGTGAATCACCGAGAGTCGCTCCTGATTTCGCTCCACACCCACAACGATCGGGGCGGCGCTGTCGCCGCCAGCGAGCTAGGCCTTTTGGCCGGCGCGGATCGAATTGAAGGCACATTACTGGGGAACGGCGAACGCACAGGTAACATGGACATCGTTACGATGGCCATGAATCTATACAGCCAAGGTATTGATCCCAAGCTCGATTTTTCGAAAATGGATGAAATGATCGCGGTCTGCAAGGAATGCACGCAACTACCGCTGCATCCGCGTCATCCCTATGCTGGCGAGTTGGTGTTCACGGCCTTTTCTGGCAGCCATCAAGATGCGATTAACAAGTGTCTCGCCCGTCGGGATGAGGACAGCCTTTGGGAGGTCGCGTACTTGCCCATCGACCCCTCAGATATCGGTCGAAGCTATCAGGAAGTCATTCGCATCAATAGTCAGTCAGGTAAAGGTGGCGTCGCCTACGTATTGCATCGCGATTTTGGTTTGGACTTACCGCGTTGGCTTCAGGTGGATTTTAGTGCCTCGGTCCAAGCGCTCGCTGAGCAGTCAGAGGCAGAGGTGCAATCCGACGATATCTACCATTTGTTCCTACAGACCTACTTACCGGATGAGCCACCTTTGGCCGTGGGCAATTATCAACTGGCCCGTGACGATAGCGTTGATCACCTCAACGTACAGATCGAGGGTTTGTCGGGTTCGCCGACCCTCTCAGGTCGAGGCGCAGGCGTCGTAGGCGCTTTCACTGACGCTATTTCGAGGCATACAGGGCATAACATTATTGTCGTGGAATACAGCGAACACACGTTGGGATCTGACGGTGATGCAGAGGCGATCTGCTATGTCCAGCTCGCCATCGATGGCAGCCGAGTGTGTGGTGTGGGCCGCAGCACTGACATTGTGCACGCCACGATGAGCGCAATTTTGTCGGGTTTGTATCGATCTGCTGGAGCATCCGTACGCGCAGCCTAATATGGCGATAGCGATCGAGTGACGCAGTTGCGGCGTATTTTTTGATGCGAATGCGCTATATTTTGTACCTTGCATTAAAAGACGATAGCTCAAGGGATGTACACCCAATGCGCGACCTGTTTACCAGAGCAGTCAAAGCTAACGACGGACTCCATTACGCATCTCAGCAACCTTCACCTTTTGAGAGCAGTGACTTCCGTGATGTCACGCGATCGTCAGTGCTTTACTTGTCGGCGTTTATAACGGCTGGCGGACTGGTAAATATTATCCGGCGGGATGAGCCACATATCGCAATGTGGCTAGCTTTGGTGGTAGCAGGATTGTCGCTGCTAATTTCCTGGCGGGTCCCCGCCTCGTCGCGTCACATGACTGCGATGCTGCACGCGCTGATGTCGGTGATGGTTTTCAATATATGCCTGCAGGTTATTCACGGCGTCTACTATCAATTTATGTGCGTCTTACCGTTTTATCTAATTTGGATAGGCATGTTACCGACGTTGTATGTCGGCTTGGGCGCCGCGGCGGTAACCTCGTTGACCGTGGCGTTAGCTGGGGAAAACTTTCTGATACCAGAAAATATTATGTTGGCCGTTGCCTCCGGAATGGTCGTTCATTTTGCAAAGCTTCAAGTGCAGCGACAACTGCAGTTAGCGTCCAGTGACGATCTGACTGGCGCGTTAAATCGACGTTATTTGTTAACGCAGCTGGGTACCATGCGCGCTGAGTTTATTCGGACAAATCGCATGTCCAGTTTAGTGCTGATCGATGTTGACGGTCTTAAGGCCATCAATGATAGTTTGGGGCATCGCGCTGGCGACAATGTTCTAAAGTCCTTCGTTAAGATTACGCGAGAACGTATTCGTGGTTCAGACTTACTGTTTCGTATTGGTGGCGATGAGTTCGCGCTCATTCTCGCGGATGCCAAATCCCATGCCGCATTGACAGTCTCCAATGATATTCGGCAACTAATCCGCGAGCAGTTAGGTACCGACACACCCAGTTTTGCGGTGTCCTTTGGTGTGTGTTGTGTCGATGATTCTGCATCGCCTGAAGACTGGCTGGAACGGGCAGACGAAGCGCTTTACACCGCAAAATCAGACGGCGGTGACGCTGCGCGATTAGCCAGCTGAATGTGTTTTTTGCGAGTAGGCACTGTCCGTCTGGTTGCCGGTCTGCTGGCTCTGGCTTTGCTTGCTGGCTGCTCGGCTAATCGTTTTCTTTACAACCGCGCCGACACCTTCGTTCGCTGGGCGGTAGATGATTACGTCGACTTAACATCTGAGCAGCAACAGCGCTTCGATGACAATCTAGATGTGCTTTTGGATTGGCATCGCCGAGCAGAGTTACCGCAATACCGCGATTTTATCTTCCTGTCTATTGCCGCTCTTGATGATGGCGTCACAATCGACGAGGCTATTGTCATCTCAGAGGCTATCGAGCAGGCGGTGAATCGCCTTCAGGCAGAGTTCATTGAGTTGTTACTCCTGACCGGCGCGGATCTATCGGAGCAGCAGATTTTGGACTTTCTGGCGGAGTTAGATCGGCAACAACAGGAGTTCGCGGAAGAACGTCTGGTTCGCGACGAAGAGGCATATGCGGCGGATGCTGCGAAGTCGCTAGAGGGATTAGCGAAGCGTCTGCTGGGACGTCTTGATGAAGCACAACAGTCGCTCATCGCATCACGGAGTAAGGAACTCACGCGCATCGATCGCCTCTGGTATGACGATCGTACTGTTTGGGGTGCCACATTAAGGACTATTTTGGAGACCAGGGCACCGGACTGGCCGTCAGATGTACGCGCCTTAAGCGACGCGCGTTCGAGCGCACGCACGCCGGCCTATGTTGCGGGTATCGATCACAACGGCGATGTCATTCTTGAGCTACTGGTCGACATCATAAACGGTCGAACAGAACGCCAGGACAGAAAAATGCGGCGTTTTCTTGACGGCTTGATTGCCGACATCGACGCCCTAACCATTGGCGATGTGGCGGAGGCATTAGTCGTCGAGTAGCGACAGGTCTCGGACGGCGCCACGGTCTGCGCTGGTGACCGTTTTGGCATAAAACTTAAGCGCAGGACTGACCTTTCGTGGTCGATCTTTGACCGGCTTAAACCCTAATTTGTCCTGAATGGCACGTCTTGTGTCTAACTCACCTGCGTCGATCATGACATCAATTCGTCGGTTGGGAATGTCGATACGAATCGGGTCGCCATTCTCAACAAGCGCGATTGCGCCGCCCGCCGCCGCCTCTGGCGAGACATGCCCAATTGACAGGCCCGAGGTGCCCCCAGAAAATCGACCGTCCGTAATAAGCGCACACGCTTTACCTAAGCCCTTCGACTTAATGTAGCTGGTCGGATACAACATTTCTTGCATACCGGGTCCGCCTCGCGGTCCTTCATAACGAACGATAACCACATCACCCGCTTTCACACGGTCTTCCAAGATATCGGCAACAGCATCTTCTTGGCTTTCACAGATGTGTGCCCTGCCCTCAAATACCAAAAGTTCATCGTCAACGCCCGCCGTTTTTACGACGCATCCATCCTCAGCAATGTTGCCAAAGAGTACAGCCAGGCCACCCTCTTGCGAATACGCATGCTCTATTGATCGAATACAACCACCTGCCCGATCAATATCCAGCGATGGCCAGCGGGTCGCTTGGCTGAAGGCTTCTTGTGTTGGGATGCCAGCGGGGCCGGCGCTGAATCGCTCGAGGGCAACGGCATTTTGGGTGGTTGCAATATCCCAGGCCGCAATGGCATCCCCAATGGTTTTACTGTGCACTGTATAACAGTCGGTTTGAAGGAGATCTGCGCGTGAGAGCTCACCGAGGATGGCGAGTACGCCACCGGCGCGATGGACATCTTCCATGTGATAAAGCGGTGTACTCGGCGCCACCTTGCACAGTTGGGGCACATCCCTTGATAGTGCGTCGATATCCGCCATTGTGAAATCGAGCTCTGCCTCTTGCGCCGCCGCCAACAGATGCAAGATCGTATTGGTCGATCCGCCCATAGCAATATCGAGCGTCATTGCATTTTCAAACGCCGCCCGATTGGCAATTTTTCTTGGCAGTACCGTCTCGTCGTCTTCGAGGTAGTACCGGCGAGTCAGCTCGACAACCACTCGTCCCGCCTCAAGAAAAAGCGCTTTTCTGTCAGCGTGGGTTGCCAGCAGTGAACCGTTACCAGGCAAGCTCAAGCCGAGTGCTTCGGTAAGGCAGTTCATGGAGTTGGCAGTGAACATGCCTGAGCAGGAGCCGCACGTTGGGCAGGCGGATCGCTCGTAGGCCTCAACCTTCGCGTCATCAGCGCTGCTGTCGGCCGCGATGACCATGGCGTCAACCAGATCGAGTTTGTGCTCAGAAAGCGCTGTCTTGCCCGCTTCCATAGGACCGCCTGACACAAAGACCACGGGAATATTGAGTCGCATGGCGGCGTTGAGCATTCCGGGGGTAATTTTGTCGCAGTTAGAAATACAGACCATGGCATCGGCGCAGTGCGCATTCACCATGTACTCAACGGAGTCTGCAATGATGTCTCTGGATGGCAGGCTATACAGCATGCCGTCGTGACCCATCGCGATACCGTCGTCTACTGCGATGGTGTTGAATTCCTTGGCCACGCCGCCGGCGTTTTCTATCTCTCTTGCAACAAGCTGGCCCAGATCTTTGAGGTGAACATGACCCGGTACAAATTGCGTAAAGGAGTTCACGACTGCAATGATAGGCTTCTCAAAATCACCATCTTTCATTCCGGTGGCACGCCACAAGGCCCGCGCGCCCGCCATATTTCGGCCCGCGGTGGATGTTCGAGAGCGATACTCAGGCATGTCTATCTCCGGTTCACGGCTAGCTGGCGCATCAGAGCGCGCGAATTAACGTTTTTGAATTTCTAGCGGCTTTGGCCTTTTGCCGCTCCGACTCAGGTAGCTCCGCCTCTGACCCAGCTATGAAACCAAGCCCCTGGAACCAATGACCGGTCTGGGTTGTACGTACGTAGGCACGACGAACTTTGGATTCTTTCGCCATGTTAACCAATCGCTCTACGAGACGCTCCCCGTGCCCTGAGTCCCGATAGTCCGGATGAGTCGCAACACTGGCTATCTCGGCAATATTGTCCGCGGAATTGACAATGAGGGCAGCGCAAGCGACGACCCTACTGTCTTTTGTAATGACAACGAAGTGATCAAGTAGCCTCTCAATGTCTTCGTTTGACCGCTCTGCCAGCACACCTTGTTGTTGAAGTGGTCTTATTAACTCGAGGATTCCAGCCAGATCACGCCCTTCAGCCGCTCTGAGCTGTTCGTATTCATCGGGTGATATGAGCGTGCCAATACCATCGTGGGTGTACAATTCTCGCAGTAGCCCACCGTCCTCTTGAAAGCTTATAAGGTGTGATCGCGGTACACCCGAGTCGCAGACGTCACAAGCCAAGGTGAGCACCTGCTGTTGCTGCTGGGCTGAGGTCACTAACGCGTTGCGTGCCGCGTCGACCGTCAACTGCCGGAAAAGCTGTCCATCAGCGTCTTCGATACCGTCAAAATCAGACATCACGATCAGTTTGTCTGCGCCAAGGCCTCGGCTAAGAACGCGCATGACCTCGATCGCATCGAGCGTGAACAGTTCACCAGCGGGCGAGTGACCCAAGGAGGTAACAAGACAAATAGCCGACCCCTCCAGTGCATGACGAATGCCTGCTACATCGATATGACGAACTAAACCACGCCCAAGCTGATCAACTCCGTCTATGACGCCTACGGGCCGCGCCGTAATGAAGTTGCCTGACACAACGCGCAGTCGTGCGTTGTGCAGCGGCGAGTTGGGAAGCCCCATCGAAAACAGTCGTTCGATCTGCGTCCGTTGATCCAGCGCATGAGCGATCGACGACGCAAAGGCGTCAGATGTCATCACCGCAGCGTCAAGCGGTTCGTGCTCGTGAACTACGACGAGTTGCACCCCAAGTGAGTGCATCAGCGCAAGGTCGTGTACGACGTTGATAAAATTATCATGTTCTGTGGCGCCATGCCTGAGGCCCACCACAACGGTTGTACCCCGATGTGCATTGATGTACGGCGCTGTATTGCGAAACCAATCGATAGGGTCGGTGGGCAGGTCGGCGGGCGGGTCGGTGGGCGGGTCGGTGGGTAAAGTCACTTCAGTTGCCGTTAGCCTAAGAGCGCGTTAAGCATGTAGTAGAAGCAGATTGCCAAGACTGCCGCTACTGGCAACGTTACCAGCCACGAACTTACGATTTGTTTGATGGTTTGAAAGTCGACCGTCCCAGTGCCTCGGGCAAGGCCAACACCCAGTACCGCACCTACGAGTGTGTGCGTTGTCGAAATAGGCAAACCTGTGCCCGATGCAATAACCACCGTGCCGGCAGCGCCGAGTTCCGCTGCAAATCCTCGACTGGGTGTTAGTTCGGTGATCTTTGAGCCAATGGTGCTGATAACACGCCATCCATAGGTTGCCAATCCCACCACAATACCCAAGCCGCCTATTAATAACACCCACCAAGGCATCCCAGATTTGGCTGCGATGTTGCCGCCATCCTGAACAGTTTGAACCACCGCCGCCACCGGTCCAATAGCATTGGCCACATCGTTAGAGCCATGGGCGAAGGCCATACCACAGGCGGTGAAGATCATTAGAATGCCAAAAATACCCTCGATACCTAGGTTGTCATTCGAAGCCAACTGCCGGCGAACAAAAACGCCACCCGCAATGGCCACGAGTAAGCCTATGCTCGCAGCCAATATGGCGGCGTCGATGAAGGGCGAGCCCGTACCCAAGTCAACATCAAAGCCAACATGCTTTAGACCCTTTAGGAAGGTGACCATGGAGATCATGAAGCCAACCATCCACATATACAGCGGCACCCAACGAGCGGCGCTGGCACGCGCATCGTCAGCGGTCAATACTAGTGCGTCGACGCTTTTATAGAGAAGCCAAGCGATCGATCCTGCTAGCAGTGGTGATACGACCCAACTCGCAGAAATTTCGCCGACTTTGCTCCAGTTCACGGCATCGACCGATACCACGACAGCTGAAAAGCCCACGATTGCACCGACAATGGAATGGGTCGTCGAGACTGGCCAGCCGCGGTGACTGGCTATGAGAAGCCATGTTGCTGCGGCGAGCAAGGCCGACAACATGCCCAGAACAAATTTATCGGGAATCGCTTCAAACACCGCGGGGTCGATAATCCCTTTGCGGATGGTGCTGGTGACCTCGCCACCTGCGAGAAACGCGCCTAAAAACTCGAAAATCGCGGCAATAATAATCGCCTGTTTGAGGGTAAGTGCACCCGAGCCGACGGAGGTTCCCATGGCATTGGCAACATCATTAGCCCCGATACCCCAAGCCATGAAAAGTCCAAAGCCAAGCACTAGGAAAAGTATGATTCCTGTGTTGTTTGCGAGCATTTCCATGTGACGATCCCATAGCAGGGCTGAAAGCCCATGACTCATTATTATGGTGCCGCAACCGATACGTCGGCGCGCTGACGGATTCGGAGTATATTAGGTGTTAGGAATCGTTCCTACCCTTAAACTCGTTCTGTGAACGACAGTTTGCGACTATTTGTATTGCGGGTTAATGGAAGATTTGTTGCAGCACTCTTACGGTGAGTCCAGTTCATACATGTCAACAGATACTCACATCGCATTATTAGCCGATCGAATTGGTCAGGCACAGTACGATGCAATTGTAGCGTTGCTCGATCGCTCGGCGAGTACTGGCGATGCTGAGCGTTTGTTGCGCGGCAGTGAATTTTTCCGGGGGTTGGTCGAGCGGCACATCCGCTGGCTGGCGCAAGACGCCGATCTCACAGCAACAAACTTGGCTGGCGAATTCGATACCTTTGAGGCTCGTCTGTCGGCAGAGGGTAGCGCGCTAGAGAGTGAGGTGACGCTGACGTCTGCGCTGAGGGTGCTGCGTCAGCGAGCCATGTTGCACATTGTGTGGCGAAGCTTTACCAGCGAGACCGGTCTTGACGAGACACTGAGTACAATGAGTGCGCTCGCAGATTGCGTGATTCGTGTGGCCGTTCGTTTTGCTGAGGCGACATTGGCAAAACGCTTCGGGTATCCCATCGGAGAGGAGTCAGGGAAACAACAGACGCTCATCGTCATTGGCATGGGCAAGCTTGGCGGACAGGAATTAAATTTATCCTCTGATATCGACATCATGTTTGCCTACGATGAGGCTGGTTCCACGCAAGGTGGGCGCTCGAGCATCAGTAATCAGGAATTTTTCACGCGTGTTGCTCAATTGGTTATAAAGCTGATCGACACGACCACACATGAAGGTCGTGTTTTCAGGGTCGATACACGTCTGCGACCGTTTGGTGACAGTGGCGCCCTCGTGGCGAGTTACCAAGCGCTGGAAAATTATTACCAACAACACGGTCGCGATTGGGAGCGCTACGCGCTGCTGAAGTCTCGTTGCATTACCGGACCGGCGGAGCAAACACGAGCCTTTCGGTCGCTGGCGAGTCGCTTTGTCTATCGGCAATACACCGACTTTAGCGTCATCGATGGGTTGCGTGATATGAAGGCCTTAATTGATGCCGAGCGCGTGTCGAAAGACTTAAGTAGCGACGTCAAGCGCGGCCCTGGTGGCATTCGTGAAGCCGAATTCATTGTCCAGTCACACCAATTAGCTCGCGGTGGGCGTATCCCGGCGATTCAAACGGTGAGTTTTCAAGATTCTATCGCCGTGCTGGAGCGCGAGCAGTGCCTGAGCGCAAGTGTGGCCAATGCCTTACTGGTTAGTTACCGGCACCTTCGCCACATTGAAAACGCAGTGCAGGCGCTTCGCGACGAGCAAAGCCACGCTCTACCCGAGACAAGCGAGGCGCGCAACGGGCTTTGTTTACTCCTTGGTTACGCTACGTGGTCTGCGCTTGCCAGCGACTGCGATGCAAGTAGGCAAGTCATTGCTGTGGAGTTTGAGGCACTGCTTCGTGCTCCGTCCGATTATTCCCGACTCATTATCGGGATTGATTCGGATACACCAGCGCTGGATGTGGTGGCACTCCGAGCGCTCGACCTTCGCTTTGAAGCAGATATTACGGCCGAGCTCACACGGTTCATCACAGAAACACGACTTCGAGTATTGGATCCGGAAGGCATTCGGCGTCTTCAAACTGCATTACCGCTCATTATCAAAGCCATCGATCACTACGGCGAATCCAAGCGAGTATTGCAGCGACTTCTGCCGATCATAACGGCCATACTTAAACGCAGCGCGTATCTCGTTTTATTGAGCGAAAATCCACTCGCTTTAGAGCGGCTGGTCGATTTGGTTGCGCGCAGCCAACCTATTGCCCAAAAGCTTGTCGTGGCACCTGAATTGCTCGATGAACTGCTGTTTCCAGAGCGACTGCTCGCCATACCGAGTAAAGATGATATTCAGGGTCTTTTATCCTCGACCCTAAGCCACCTCGAACCCGATGATCTCGAGGGTGGTATGCGGCTTCTTAGACGCTTTAAAGATGCGATTGTTTTTCGGACCGCAGCCAGTGAACTGGAGGGGACCATTCCGTTGATGAAAGTCAGCGACAACCTCAGCTTTCTCGCCGAGGTAATCGTCGAGCGCGCTGTCAATATGGCGTTTAAGCAGTTGGTTCAAAAACACGGAGAGCCCGAGGCAGGCGCCGGTTTTTGCGTGCTGGCTTACGGGAAGTTAGGCGGTATCGAGCTGAGTTACGAGTCGGACTTGGATCTCGTGTTTGTCTACAGTGGCGAGAGTGGCGTCACATCGGGAAATAAGCCAATTGATAATCCGCGCTTCTTCACTCGTCTGGCGCAACGCATCATTCACATACTGTCTACCAATATGATGGGTGGACGGCTCTATGAGGTTGATTTACGGCTGCGGCCTAACGGTGACTCGGGATTGGTTGTGACGTCGATATCGGCTTTAGAGCGATACTTACACAATGACGCTTGGACCTGGGAGCATCAGGCCCTAGTGCGAGCCCGCGTTGTTGCCGGAGAAGGCAGTCTTGTCCAGCAGGTTGAATCCCTGCGCACGTCAGTGTTGTCAAAAGACAGGGATGGCAGACTACTGGCTGAAGAAGTAACGGCCATGCGCCAAAAAATGCGAAAGCACCGCCCCCTCTCAACGGATTCGCTCAGCTCTGAGGCGCTTAAATACGCGCGCGGTGGTATTGTCGATATTGAATTTGTGGTGCAATACCTAGTGCTAAAGTATGCTCGACAGCGCGCAGACTTGTGTCGATGGTCCGACGTGGTTCGAATTCTCGGAGAGTTAGAAACCTGTCAAATATTAACCCCAAGTGAAACGGATGGGCTTAGAGAAGCGTATTTAGGACTGAGGGCTTCGGTACATCGGACCGCAATGTCTCACGCAAACGATGCTGATTCGGTATTGGCCGATCAATTAATGAGGCGCGCCAGTGAAATCTGCGCTCGCCTGCTACCCAATTTATAATGACTTGCGACAGACTCGCGAGAAGAACAAGGAATAACTATGGACCTGTCCAAGCTGAGCGGATCGATCTGGCTAGATGGTGAGCTCGTCCCCTGGGAAGAAGCAAAAGTTCACGTTTTAACGCACACCTTCCATTACGGCTTGGGCGTTTTCGAAGGTGTGAGGGCGTACGCTACGGATGACAAGGGAACGTGTATTTTCCGGTTAAAGGAGCACACCGATCGGTTATTCCGCTCTGCAAAAATTCTGCAAATGGATATGCCCTACGACAAGGACACATTGAATGAGGCGCAGCGCGAGGTCGTCAGAGTCAACAATCTCGACGAGGGCTACCTGCGGCCCATGTGTTTTTTGGGATCGGAAGGCATGGGCTTACGGGCGGACAATCTGAAGACGCACGTCATGATCGCGGCCTGGCCCTGGCCATCGTATATGGACCCAGAGGCACGCGATCGCGGCATACGCGTCAGAACTTCGAGCTACACACGGCATCATGTCAACATCACCATGTGTAAAGCTAAGGCCAATGGTAACTACATTAATTCCATCATGGCCCTTCGCGAAGCGCTGGATGCCGGCTGCGAAGAAGCTTTAATGCTCGACAACGAGGGCTATGTTGCTGAGGGCAGTGGTGAAAATGTATTCATGGTTCGAAACGGTACGATTTACACGCCCGAACTCACTTCTTGCTTAGAGGGTATTACTCGCGAGAGTATTTTCGCCATCGCCGCCGATCTTGGCTATCAAATCAAAGAGCGCAGAATTACGCGGGATGAATTTTACGTGGCTGATGAGGCGTTTTTTACGGGCACTGCAGCTGAAGTCGTGCCTATCCGGGAACTTGACAGTCGAGCTATCGGATCGGGTAGCCGCGGCCCCTTGACTGAAAAGCTTCAGTCCATCTTTTTCGACAGCGTTCGCGGGCGCGCGCCGCGTTATGACGAGTGGCTTACACCTGTTAGCTAATGCCGAAGAGAGGAAGTCGTCATGACTGCATCTGAGAATACATTGGCAAGTGGCAAATTCTTCCGATTTTGGTCCGCTGCAAATGAGCCAAGAGCCGTTGTGTTGATTAGCCATGGACTGGGAGAGCATTCGGGGCGCTATGAACACGTTGCGGCAGCACTGACGGCCGACAACTTAGACGTTTATGCCCCAGACCACATTGGACACGGTAAATCACCGGGCAAACCCGCCTATATAGACCGTTTTAGTGATCTGACGTCGGGTGTGTCGGAGTTGAGAGATCACATAAGACGGCATCATGCTGGCTTGCCGGTTATCCTCATCGGACACAGTATGGGTGGTCTGATTGCCATTCGTCTCGCTCTAGGAGCTCACGCTGACTACGCAGGCTTGATTTTAACCGGGCCCTTGCTCGGCCAGCCCGAAGCGCCTTCGCGTCTACAAGTCATGCTGCTTCGCGTATTGAGTGTCTTGGCTCCCAAGGTCAAAGCGATAGAAATTGACGCCTCTGCGGTTTCGCGGGATCCGGCCGTGGTCTCTGACTATATTGCAGACCCACTCGTTCACCATGACAATATTCCTGCGCGAACGGTGGTGTCGCTTTTTGATGAAACGGCGCAGGTCATGAACGAAGCGAGTTCATTACAGCTGCCGGTCTTATTACTCCACGGGGCAGAGGACAAACTGACATCGGTCACAGCGTCGGAAGCATTTTTCGAGAAGCTGGGGTCGTCGGACAAAAAGATCACGGTTTATGACGGCGTGTTTCATGAGCTTTTCAACGAGCCGGAGCAGGACAGCATTTTGCAGACCTGTTCAGAGTGGATAAACGCACGGCTCTGAGTCGATTGCTGCGGCACTAACGCCGCCAGCGATGATCAAATCTTGTGCCGCTATGCCCCTATTGGCATACTCCGTGACAATTTCTGGGTGTTTGCTGTGAATTCTCGAGCCTTTCCTCACGCGGTCTCACACGAACGTGATGTGACTGACCAGCCATTGAATATTGCCCTATTGGGTTATCGGTCTGCACCGCACTCTGGTGGACAGGGCGTGTACCTGAAGTATTTGTCACGCGCACTCGTGCGGCGGGGACATCAGGTTACCGTTATTTCCGGCCCACCGTATCCACAGTTAGATAATGAAGTCGCACTCGTTCAGTTACCGAGCTTAGATTTATATGCCCATGGTCTTCGCTCGATACGGCCATGGCAGTTGCTGTCTCGATTGGATCGAATAGAGTGGTTTAGCAAACTCACTGGTGGGTTCGCCGAGCCCTACACATTCGGTGAGCGCGTCAGACGTTGGTTCGTCGGTCGAGAAGGCGAGTTCGATATTATCCATGATAATCAGACGATTGCTGATGGCATCTTGGCACTGCAGCAGCAAGGCTTGCCGCTAGTCACGACCATTCATCACCCCATTACAAAAGATTATCGCGTTGCTCTGGATGCTGAGCCAAGATGGTATATGCGGCTCCTGATTCACCGTTGGCATAGTTTTCTGCGCATGCAAATGCGTGTCGCACCAAAACTGGCTTCAATCGTGACAGTGTCAGGCGTTTCAGCAGCGGATATATCGACGGAGTTTCAGGTCAACCCAGCAGCGATTTCGGTCATGCATTTAGGTGTTGATACCGAGCTTTTTAGACCACTTGAGCATCAAAAGTCTGACGCCTTTAGGATCATGACTACGGCCTCAGCAGATGCGCCCTTGAAGGGTTTGTCGGTGTTGCTCCACGCTATGACGCTATTGCTACCCGACTACCCAGAGCTTCGACTGACACTGGTGGGCAAGCCTAAGCCAGGCGGTGACACTGAGAAGCTGATTACGGCGCTGGGACTCCGAGACTATATCGAGTGCTGCAAGGGGATTACCCACGAGGAGATGGTCGAGAAATATGCCCAAGCAGCCGTGGCCGTTGTGCCCTCGATTTACGAAGGATTCGGATTGCCTGCTATCGAGGCTATGGCCTGTGGTGTTCCGTTGGTGTCGACTGATGGCGGTGCATTGGCCGAAGTCGTTGATGATGCAGGCCTCGTCGTTTCGGCTGGCGACAGTCATGCGCTGGCCTCGGCCATAGCGCGCTTATTTGACGATAGCGCGCTTAGAGATGAGTATGCCTCACGAGGGTTGTCGCGGGTTGAGCAGCATTTTTGCTGGAATCGATGTGCCGAGCGACTCGAAGCCTACTACCGAGAGCGCATCGCACAATGCTGACCGTTGATTTTGACTATTTCGATATCCAGCCAGGCCATATCTGTGTGGATTTAGGGTGTGGCGAAGGTCGGCATGCGCTGACGGCTTACCTCGGTTCTGATGTTACCGTTCTGGGCTTCGATCTGTCGCATGCCGACCTTAAAACCGCGCAATCGCGCATTACCGATATGGCGCCTCACAACCCACAAGGGGCCGTTCACTTTATCCAAACAAACGGCATAGCCCTGCCTCTCGCTGATCAGTCGGTCGACCGCCTCATTTGTTCTGAAGTACTTGAGCATATTCCAAACTATGTCAGTTTTTTGGAGGAGATCGATCGCGTTCTCAAGCCGGATGGCCGTGTGTGCATCAGTGTTCCTAGAGCTTGGCCAGAATGGGTCTGTTGGAAGCTATGCGATGCGTACCGTCGTACGCCAGGCGGCCATATTCGAATTTTCGATGCGACTCACCTGAAGCGCGAGGTGGAGCGTTATACGTTTACAAGTACGCGTCGTCATGGTGCACATGCGCTGCACGCACCTTACTGGTGGCTGCGATGTATTTTTTGGGAGACTCAACCAGAGCCTTTGATTTTGAGGCTATATCACCGGTTTTTAGTATGGGACCTGATGGAGCGGCCCTTGGTTACGCGCGCATTAGAGGCCGTGTTGAACCCTTGGCTGGGTAAAAGCGTGGTGTTGTACTTCGATCGATCTGACCGTGATAGGCATTGACCGATGACCAGCCAGCACAGTGACCCCTACTATTATCCTGCAGATGCCCTAAGACCGACGGTGGATTATCTGCTCGCGGCGCAGCGGGCGAGTGGTGAAATTCCGTGGTTCGAAGGTGGGCACACCGACCCATGGAATCATACCGAGGCCGCTATGGGCCTGAGCATAGCTGGCGAGCTTCAAGCTGCTGAGCGGGCCTATGACTGGTTGCAAAGCGAGCAGCTTGACGATGGGAGTTGGTGGGCGTCTTATGTGAATGGCAAGGCTGCCAATGTCACCCGACGCGAGACCAACTATGTCGCTTACATAGCAACGGGCGTGTGGCATCACTACCTCATTAGCAAAGACCGTGACTTTTTGGAGCGTTTCTTTCCTGTTGTCGAGCGCGCCATCGAGTTTGTTGTGGCCATGCAGTCTGAACATGGTGAGGTTGCTTGGGCCTGCGACACGATCGGCAACCCCATGGATGATGCCTTGGTGACAGGGAGCAGCTCGGTTTATAAGTCGTTGGAATGTGCCCTGCACATAGCGAGGTCCCTCGGGATCTTAAAGCCAAGATGGCGCGAGGCTCGACAAAAGTTGGGAGTCGCACTTCGACACCGACCTGAGCGCTTTGACCGCAACTGGGAAAGCAAGTCCCGGTACGCCATGGACTGGTTTTATCCGGTACTAGCGGGGGTGTTTGAGGGCGAGCAAGGACGTGAGCGACTCAATGCGCGATGGAGCGAATTCGTAGAGCCAGAATTGGGCTGCCGCTGTGAAAATCACCAGCCTTGGGTAACCGTCGCGGAGTCCTGCGAACTCACTATGGCGCTTCTAGGCGTCGGTGATATTGTTCGGGCACGCACGCTATTTGATGGCTTGTGGCAATGGCGCGACGAGTCAGGCGTTTTTTGGACAGGGTATCAATTTGTCGAGGACATCTTGTGGCCACTAGAGCAACCTACCTGGACTTCGGGCGCTGTATTGCTGGCAGCCGATGCGCTTAGCCATCACACCGCGGCGAGTCGGCTGTTTACTCAGGTTGATACGAAAGAGCGCCCCACGCTCGAGCGTCGTCAAGTCGGCTTATAGTAAAAATTTATAAACGCTTAAGTGCCCGGAGCGTCTGAAAACTGCCAGCCTCCATAAAGAGCCCCGACTGTTTCGCCATCTGCCAAATGGCATGCGGTGCTTGGCCGCCCTCCGCGGGGTTGGGAAAGACATCGTGAATCACCAGCAGCCCGTCTTTGCGCAAATGCCCAATCCAACTTCGGTAGTCAGACAGGGCAGCGTCAATACTGTGGCCACCGTCAATAAACAAAAAACCGAGTGGTGTCGTCCAATAACGAGCAACGGTTGTCGCGGGCGCGACGATAGGTATCACAACATCTTGAGCGTCATGTCGCTTTAAATTGCGACGAAACTCCGGGAGCGAATCGAAATCACGATCCTCGTCCACGAGGTCCTCGTCGTGAAAAAACTCACCGGCCTGATGCTCCTCGCTGCCTCGGTGATGGTCTATGGCAAATACGACGGTACCAGCTTGTCTTGCAGCCGCGGCGAGATGCAGTGTAGAGAGTCCGCAATAGCTCCCGATTTCCAGCAGGGGTCCAACTTCGGCGCCTCGCATTGCCCATTGATTGAGCTGAACGGCTTCGTCTACCGGCAGGAAGCCCTTTACGCCCTCAAAGTGTGTCGTGCCCATGGTAGGCTCCCTTGAAAACCGTCAGTATATGACGGAATACATGGATCTCCGTAGCATCACACTTATGCCTCGCTCTTTATACAGTTTGCTCATTACGGTTTTGGCGCCGTTCTTCGTGCTACGCCTGATTTATAAAAGCCTGCGTGAGCCGAACTATCGCCGCCAGTGGTGGCGTCGCTTTGCTATTGGATTGCCAAAGCGTGTAAAGCCGGGCGCAGGCGTCATTTGGGTTCATGCTGTATCGGTGGGCGAGTTGCTTGCCATTGCTCCGTTGATCGAGCGTTTGCTTGCCGAGTGGCCGGACAAAGCCTTATTGGTCACGAATACGACTCCGACCGGCTCTGCGCAAACACAGTCATTATTTGGCGATACGGTTGAGCACACGTGGTTTCCTTTCGATATGCCATGGGTCACAGGCGCGTTTATCCGTCACTGGCGTCCCGAACTCATTGTGATGGTGGAAACTGAAATTTGGCCCAATCTATTAGCCTCAGCCAACGCCCAGCGCGTCCCTGTCGCTTTGGTTAATGCCCGCTTGTCTGCTCGTTCTGCCCGAGGTTATTCACGTTTGGGTCAGCTGACCTCCACTTCACTCAATCGGTTTGAGCTAATTGCCTGTCAATCAAAGTCCGATGCTAGGCGCTTTAAGAAGTTGGGAGTTGAGGCTCAAAAACTGATGGTTGTAGGCAGCATTAAGTTCGACATCGATTTAGCGGCTAGACGTGTTGAGTTGGATAAGATCACGGACGAGTTGGGTGACGTCATAAAGTCTCGGCCTCTGTGGGCGGCAGCGAGCACCCATCCAGGTGAGGAAAAGCTAGTCATTGACGCGTATCTGGCGCTTCGCGAACGTGGTCTTGAAACGCGGTTATTATTGGCGCCGCGACACCCCAATCGAACTCCTGAAATCATTCAACTACTGCAGCGCAAGGGTCTGAACGTTCAAAAACGCAGTGAGTCGGTGCCTTTAGCGGCTAATACGGATGTTTTGTTGATCGATACGCTAGGTGAGCTGAGCGCTTTTCTCGGGTTAGCCGATGCTGCTTTTATCGGTGGTAGCCTTGTGCCGCGAGGTGGTCACAACCCTATTGAGGCCGCAGCCTGGGGGTGCGCTGTTATCACCGGTCCACATGTTATTAACTTCGCGACCATTGTCCGAGACATGGAGCGCGATGGCGCAATTCGTATGGTTGCAGACGAGCATCAGCTAGCGGACCGGCTCGCGAGCGTTTGGCTGGATGATAACGATGTGGATGAAGCGCAGGTAGCGCGTCGCTTCATCGAGACACGGCGGGGAGCGACCCGCCGCCAACTCGATTTACTGAGAAGTCTGTTGGTTTAGCCTTCTTCTGATGCTGTCGGTGCAGCTGGCTCTACGAGGAACGCTTCTAGAGCCGCGATGTCTTCTGGAGACAAGGTGCCCGCATTTTCCTTGAGTCGCATGCTGTTAAGCACATAGTCATAACGGCTATTAGCGTAATCACGCTGCGCCGAGAAAACGGCATTTTGTGCGTTTAATACGTCGACGATATTACGCGTGCCGACCTCATAACCTGCAACCGTTGCGTCAAGAGCGCTTTGTGTCGATCGGATGGCCTGTTTTCGAGCATTGACGCGCGCGACATCAGAGGTCACTGTCATATGCAAAGACCGCGTCGCTGTTACGGTATTGCGAGTCAGGCTGATACGATTTTCTCGAGCCGCATTGAACTGCTCGGCAGCTCGGCGGCGATTAGCACTGACCGCACCTCCAGAATACAAAGGCAAGTCCAGTCGAATTTGAAACGACTCGTTCTCACCTTCTGACCGAGGGGGTAGGTTAAAGGCCGTTTGCGGCGTAACTTCACCATCCGTATCGCTTTCCGAGTAGCCGATTTGGGCACTTATGGTTGGGGCGTGACCCATCTGACGAGACTTCGCATTTTGACGCGCTGCCTCCTCTGCAAAGCGAATTGCCGCGAGCTCAAAGTTGTTTGCAAGCGCGAATTCAACCCAGTCAGCGCGATCAGCGGGCATGGGTTTTTGAGGTGTAAAGTCATCGCTAAGCAACATTAATTGTCCGTGATCCTGTCCGGTTACCACAGATAAACGCTCACGGGCCACGGCCACGTTGTTCTCTTCAATAATACGGGTCACTCCGGCGAGGTCATGACGGGCCTCTGCCTCGTAGACATCTGTGATGGCAATCAAACCCACGTTGAAGCGCTGTCGCGTTTGCTCCAGTTGTCGGCCAAGCGCCCGCTCCTGTGCCTCTGCCGCACGGAGATTATCTTGTGCGCGAAGCACGCCGAAATACGCTTCGGCCACTCGCACAATCAAATTTTGTTGCGCGGCTGCCAGCGTGGCTTCAGCTTGCTCACTGCGGTTCTTACCGGCTTTCCAGTCAAACCATGCTGACAAATCGAACAGTGTTTGAGACAAGTTAATGTCGTAACTTGTGGTAAAGGTTCGTGAGCCGTTTGTAACGTCTTCGATCGCCACTTGGCCATTTTGAAATTCTGTGATGGTGAGCCGTGTACTCTCAGAGTCACGCAGGGCGCGTGCAGCACCAATTCCCACGCGCGGTAACAAGGGCGCAAGGGCCAGTGTTTTCAGCTCTAAGTCTGCACGATACTGTGCGGTCTCTGCTTTTAATTGTGCATCGTTAGTGAGCGCAATTTCGTAAATATCTAAAAGGCTTTCGCTGTAAACCAGTGGCGATGCAATAAACGCTGTACTGGCGACAAAAGCCAACAATGCGCGTCGAGTACCATGAGAAATCATGCAATATTCCTTGCTAATGTCTTTGGACCTGCGGTGGTGCTAAGTCTAACATCCTATACGTGTCGACAGATAACATACGTTCATCTTCTGTTTCGGCACAATGTCGTGTAATCGTGTCAGGTTGATGGGTACACTAGGGTTAAATAAGATGAAGTCCTGCAACAGTTAATTGAGGTTGATTGGTGCAAAAGAGCCAAAAAAAGCGTCGCTTTAAAATGAATCTCGCGGAGTTACACGCGCTCTGCGAAGCGAACTATGCGCGGCTCGTCAGGCTGTTTCCTGATTATCAACAAGCAAATGAACGCCGGTTTCGACTGGGCCAGCGCTTGGTTGTCCTGACGGTCATTGAACGGGATCGGCATACCACTTCGCTAAAAATCCAATATCACGCACCACAACTGCCGAAGTTGATGGACTCAAACCTGTATCTGCGCATGTACCACGACGTCGGCATGGCTGAGGTTGTTAAGCATCGATCTGGGCGCCGGCTGGAGTCCCGCTACGACTATCCCAATTCGGAGATGCATCAGCCCGACGAAAAACAGCAGCAAAATCAGTTCGTTTCAGAGCTGCTCAGTTTCTGCTTGTCCGACGCGCAGGCGGATGGGGTCTTTTTTGAGGTGGATGGTGGCAGCTAAGGCAATCTTGTCTGGTGATTTGACGATAGTCCACGAAGGCGAATCACTTCGGCTTATTCAAGTAACAGATACCCACCTCACCGGCAATTCTGATGGTTGCTTGCTGGGTATGAATACCGAGCGCTCGGCGCGAGCTATTATCACTGCGGCATTGAGCACGGAGAGGGCCGACTGCGTTTTGGTGACTGGCGATATTGCGGCAGATGGAGAGTCTGGCGCGTATCAGCAGCTCGAGACCTTGCTGGGGTCTCGTGTACCCAGCATGTGGTTACCGGGTAACCACGACTGCGTCGTTGGTCGGCTTGATCCCTACCCCGACTATTTAAAACGTCGACTTCGCGGTAAGCACTGGGATGTGGTTATGCTCGAAACGCAAGTAGAGGGCGAGGTCGGCGGCGTTTTGTCAGTGGCTGAGCTCGATGCATTAGCGCAAGCTGTCAACGACGCTGTGACCTCAGATAAGGCCTTGTTAGTCGCGACACACCACCCGCTACGCGCAATGCGATCTGCGTGGTTAGATGAGCAATCGGTAAAAAATGCGGCGGATGCGCTAGCGTTACTTGAGGCGCTCTCGGAGCGCACCGCGATCATCAGCGGCCATGTTCACCAGGAAAGCGACGTGGTGGTTAAGAACGTTCGAATGATGACCACGCCATCGACCTGCGTTCAATTTGCCCCCGAGTCAGAGGATTTTGCCCTTGATGACAAAGATCCGGGTTATCGGCGCATCGTCTTGGGCCCTGATGCTCAATTAGATACGCAGGTGGTGCGTATTTCTGATGACAGTAACCGACCCTTACTGACCTCCTCGGGGTATGATTAGCCTCAAGTGATGATTAGCTCGGGCTATTAATAGCTCAAGGTACAAATAGCTCAATGTAGTAACAACTCAAGGTACAAATAACTCAAGGTACAAATAACAAGGTTCAAATAACAAGGTTCAAATAAACAGCCCAGCGCCGAGGGCGCACTCAGACTGATTTAATCAAGGTATAGCCGCATAATGACGCAGTACAACGCAGACGCCATCGAAGTTTTGACGGGGCTAGAACCAGTGCGCAAGCGCCCTGGCATGTACACCGATACCGCTCGCCCCAATCATTTGGCGCAGGAGGTCATCGATAACTCTGTGGATGAGGCTCTGGCTGGCCATGCCAACCAAATCGACGTCATTTTGCACGCAGATGGCAGTGTCGCCATCACCGACAATGGCCGGGGCATGCCGGTTGACTTGCACCCTGAGCAAAAAAAGCCGGGTGTCGAGGTGATCTTATCGACCTTGCACGCGGGTGGAAAATTTTCGGATAAAAGTTATCAGTTCAGTGGTGGTTTGCACGGCGTTGGTGTGTCGGTGGTAAATGCGCTGTCTAAGCGCCTCGACATTACCATCCGCCGTGATGGCAACATTTACAGCATGGCCTTCGAAAATGGCGATAAGGTCGAAGAGCTTGCCATTACAGGGCAGTGCGGTAAGCGCAATACGGGAACGGGTATTCGATTTCTGCCTGATGAGACGTTTTTTGATTCCCCCAACTTTGCCATGTCTCGGCTTACTCACGCCCTGCGCGCGAAAGCGGTTTTGTGCCCGGGGCTGCGTGTCACTCTGCTCGATGAGAAGAAGGGCGAGAAGCAGGAGTGGTTTTACGAGGATGGCATTGCGGACTATTTGTCCGACGCCACCATTGACTACCCGGTCATCCCGGAAGAGCCCTTTGCGGCCAGCTTCGCCGGCGAGACAGAGGCAGTCGACTGGGCTATTCAGTGGCTTCCTGAGGGTGGTGAGTTAACCACCGAGTCTTACGTCAATCTCATTCCTACGATTCAGGGCGGGACTCATGTCAATGGACTGAGATCGGGTCTGCTGGAGGCGATGCGGGAGTTTTGCGAGATACGTAACCTCCTACCGCGTGGCGTCAAGTTAGTGGCTGAGGATGTCTGGGACCGTTGCTGCTATGTGTTGTCATCAAAGCTCGGTGATCCGCAATTTTCGGGTCAGACGAAGGAGCGCTTGTCCTCGCGTGAAGCTGCGGGGTTTGTCTCGGGTGTTGCTAAAGATGCATTTGGTCTGTGGCTAAACCAGCATACGTCTGATGCCGAGCTCCTCGCTGAGCTTTGTATTAATCGTGCTCAAGCGCGCCTGAGATCGGCTAAAAAGGTGGTGCGTAAGAAAGTGACGTCGGGTCCTCAGCTCCCCGGTAAGCTCGCCGACTGCTCTATTGAAGATCCTGCGCGAAGTGAGCTTTTTTTGGTTGAGGGCGATTCAGCCGGTGGATCGGCTAAGCAAGCAAGAGACCGCGTGTTTCAGGCGATATTACCGCTGCGGGGCAAAATCTTGAATACTTGGGAGGTTGATGCAGGCGAAATCCTGGCGTCACAAGAGGTGCACAATATTTCAGTGGCCATGGGTATTGATCCAGCAAGTGACGATCTTGAGGGCCTTCGCTACCAAAAAATCTGCATTTTGGCTGATGCGGACTCAGATGGTCTGCACATTGCAACTCTCATCTGCGCCCTCTTCCTCCGCCATTTTCGACCACTGGTTCGCGCGGGTCATGTCTTTGTGGCCATGCCACCGCTCTATCGAGTCGACGTGGGCAAGGACGTCTATTACGCGCTGGATGAATCTGAAAAGAACGGTATTTTGGACAGAGTGGCCGCCGAAAATTCCCGCGCAAAACCCAATGTTCAGCGGTTCAAAGGTCTGGGCGAAATGAATCCGTCGCAGCTGAGAGAAACCACCATGGATCCAGATACTCGGCGGCTAGTGCAGCTGATACTCGATGCAGACGACGACACCAATAGCATGTTCGACATGTTGCTCGCTAAAAAACGAGCGGGTGATCGCCGTGAGTGGCTTGAATCTAAAGGCGATTTAGCCGACGTATAAACGATGCGCCGACAGGTAATGTTGCCGGCTTCGGCCACTGCCTGTGATTTAGCTAAGCCGAGCGCTATAACCCCAAGGTAATCAAGTACACGGAGGTGATACGAGTGGATCGTTTATATTTTTTCAGGGTAATGACACTGCTGGCTGCCTTGTGGTCAATTGCGCCAGCGCACGCGGACTGGATGGTGCAAGACACCTCGCAAATTGGTTTTGTATCCATCAAGAACAACAGCATTGGCGAGAACAACGCATTTCAGCGGGTCAGTGGCAGCATCTCAGAGGCAGGTATGGTGGCTGTGGCTATTGATCTGACCTCGGTTGAGACAGGTGTGGGCATTCGCAATGAGCGGCTACAAACCATGTTGTTTGATGTCGCGTCTTTCCCTTCTGCTACGGTTAAAGCAACGCTTAGCCCAGCGCAGGTAATGGCATTGCGCGGCGGCGGCACGGTGACAGAGTCGGTGGCGCTAGATGTCAGTCTTTACGGTACTACGGTGAGCAAAACGGCTGAATTATTAGTCAGTGTTTTAGACGACGATGTCCGGGTCACCAGTACACAGCCGATTATGATTACGGCGCAGGACTTTGGTCTTGAGTCAGGTGTTGCAGCGCTGCAGAAGATCGCTGGCCTGTCGGCGATTAGCCGATCGATACCAATCACCGTCGATCTTCGTTTGACAGCGAACTAGCGTGCGCCAGTCGCCTGCAGAACGGTGACTAATTGCGTTCGATATTGCTCATAGCGCCGTCGGTCGCCCGCGTCACGCGCGAAGGCCAGTAGTCCATTGAGCACGTCAGCTTGTCCTGGATGTCGCGAATTAAGCGCCTCCAATACCGACATGGCCTCCGATTTTGAACCCGTGTCGTTCAGCGCTATGGCATAGACATAGCGGTGTCTAGAACCCTCATCTTCAAGCTCGGCTGCTCGCTTGAGCGAGGCGAGACCGGCCTTGGTATCACCCAGGCGAATCTGATGTAGGCCCTGAGAAAACCACAAGGTACCGGCGTCTGGACTCTGTTGAATGGCATCGCTTAACAACTGTGATGCCTTTGTATTGTTGCCATTTCGACGCAGCAGATCTACGAGGTTAATCAGGGCAGGTTCGAGCTGTGAATTTAGTAAAAGCGCCTCTGTAAGCGCGGCTTCTGCTTTGCCTGCCTCACCGCGATCAAGCCAGAAGTTAGCGAGCTGGAGTTGGACCGAGGGCATGTCCAGATGATCACTTTGGACGGCCAAGTATTCCGCAAACAAGAGGTTTAGCTCAGCGTTATCCTTGGGGCGAAGTTCGCTTTCGGGAACACCGGCAAGCAGCTGTGCGACTTCCATGCGCACACTGAGACTGACATCATCAATAAAGGGTCTGAGCATAAGGTAGCGCTGTGTGGGTGGCATGGCCCGCATCGAACGGACGGCCGATGTGCGTAAAACGGGATTGTCCGCTCTGAGCAGCATGGCGGCGGCTGTGGGTAATTGCCGCGAGCCCAGATTACTCATTTGCTCTATCACAGAGGCGCGCATAAGTGGCGATACCGCCTCATCAGCTACGAGGGATTCGAGTGTTGGCAGTGCTCTCATATCACCCCGGTCGGCTGCCATCCGTGCCTTTGCAAGATTGAGGTCAGTGAATCGCCCCGTCACTCCCCAATCGCGGAGCGCGTCATGCGCCCAGCCGTCGGTCTTGTCCTCATGACACTGAGTGCATGCATTGGGGCTGCCGGTCGTGATCGAAATATCAGGTCGCGGAATCCGCATGCTGTGATCCCGTCGTGCGTCGACGCCCATGTAGATTTGGGATGGCATATGACAGGCGACACAGGCACCGCCACTACTGGTCACGGCATGGCGGTGGTGAGTTGGTGCATCGTAGGTTTCGGGCTTATGGCACTGGGTGCAGACACCGTTCCCATCGGCTACTAGTTCGTTGCTGTGAGGGTTGTGGCAGTTACTGCAAACGACACCCGCCTTGGCCATTTTGCTTTGCATAAACGAGCCATAGACGTACACCTCATCGCTAATCTGACCATCGTGCCAGTAAAGCGGTGACTCCAGTGTCGATAGTCGATGCGTATTTAGCAATGATTGTCCATAGTGGTAGTCGCCCAGTGTCGCGCGTCGCGCGTGACAGCGACCACAGTTATCAACCTGCGTTTGATCCTTTAGTGGCGTAGAGCGATGGGCAATATTCTCATCAACAGCCCTTTGCCATTGGCCGCGCGCAGCAAGCGACAGCTGCAACCCCATATCTGCCGGGGTCTGTCCGGCGCGAACCTTACCTTCTTTTGCCCACTGCACGTGTTGAGAACCTGGTCCGTGACAGGCCTCGCAACCGACGTCTATCTGATCATATGTGGTGGTGTAGGTTCTGCTGGCAGCGTCGTAACCCTTTACGACGTTGGTGCTATGGCACTCAGCGCAGCGACTGTTCCAGTTGTGATAGATGCCGGTCCAGTGCAGGGGGCTGTCGGCAGAGACTGGGTCCTGTCCTTCGTAGATATGGTACCACCGCTGACCTCCTTCAGATGACTTACGGCTGTCCCATGCCACACTTAAGGCATTGAGACTGCCTTCTTTAGTGGGTAATAGTAGCTGCTGAAGTGGATAAACGCCGAAGACGTATTTGACCGGATAGTCACGTAGCTGCCCCTTTTCGTTGTCGGTTTCAACCCAGAAGCTGCCATCCTTTTTGTAAAACGTTGTCGTCACACCCTCGTAAACAAACTTGGCATTGTCGAAGTCGCCAAGCACAGTATCGTCAGAGGCTTCTTGCATGGCTAAATCGTGGTGAGAATCAGTCCAGTCAGTAACTTGGGTACTGTGACAGCCGGCACAGGTCTCGTTACCTACAAAACTAGGTTCCGCCTGAGCAGCAAGTGTCAACAAAGCAAGGCTGACAAACAGTAGAGCCGTGTGCTGAAAGATCATGCCCAGAGTTGCGAACTCAACTCTGACACGGATCGACTGCCACCACGCGCCAGCCACTGGGCCAAGGCTTCGGCCACATTGTTGAAGTGCACATCGGGCGCTGTTGGCATGGCGTCAAACCACGCTCTTGCAGTTGTCGTCTCAAGTGACTGCATAGTCGTTGCATAGCCCAGCTGCTCTAAGGCGGCGGCGTTGGATAGCTGTTCCATTTGTTTCGCCAGTGGTCGGGTTAAAACCGGTTTTTTCCATTGTAAACACTCTGAAATCAGTTCAAACCCAGTGTTGCAAATGACGGCTTTGGCCGAGGCTAAGTCGCGCTTAAACCCGTGAACATTGGCTTTGCGTCGTCGCACATTACCAGACGTTTGGTCGGTGAGCTGCGGTGAGTACTGAATGAAGGTCTTATCGGAGAAGCCCTGCAGCCAGGCAGTGGTTAGGTCCTGATCTTCAAATGGCAAATAGACGAGCACATGGTCGTCTATGGCGTCTGGGTCTATTTCAGGCAGATCAAGAATCGGTGGCAATATGCTGTCATCGAAGGGCGCCCAGTGGAGACCAACAGGAATGTCGACGGGCGCGAATTGTTGCATGACCAGTCGGCTCATGGGGGTGTCACCCGTCATGGGCGTATTTTTACCAAAGGCGTATTGATGGCCGATGCCAATAGCTTCTCTGCCTCGTGCTTTACAGGCCCAAGAAATTACCGGCTCGTAGTCGCAAACGATAATATCGTAAGGGTCTAAATCAAGCGTTGTCGCGTCTTTTATAAAGGTCGCGGGCGCCGCTTT
>CAJYAI010000023.1 GCA_913064725.1 uncultured Alteromonadaceae bacterium
CGGCTCTTCATAACGAAGACGTCGAAGCAAGTGAACGACTGGATCGATACTAAGCAGTCTGAATTACCCGACGGTGTAGAGCTATTCAGCCTCGGTGACATGGCCGATGCTTACGAGTCTCGCATGTCCCTCATCTTTGATGCGGCGTGGATGGGATTGATCCTAGTAATGCTAATCCTGCTCCTTACACTACGATTTACTGTCGCACTCTGGGTGACCGTTGGCATCGCTATCTCGTTTGTCGGTGCCTTTATATTTCTTCCTGTTGTGGATGTATCGATCAACTTCCTATCGACCTTTGCGTTTTTATTGGTGCTCGGTATTGTCGTGGACGATGCGATTGTTGTTGGTGAAAGCATTCACCATCATCGGGAAGATCTGGGTTTGCCACCTGAAGAGGCCGCTATTGTCGGTGCCTCTGCTGTGGCGAGGCCGGTCATATTTGCCGTACTGACTACGGTTGTGGCCTTTGCTCCCTGGGCATTTCTGTCGGGACCACAGAGCGAGTTTCTGCGCCATTTGTCTGCGGTTATTGCCTTCGCACTTGCCTTTTCGCTGATCGAGGCGTTTTGCATTCTACCCGCACACCTAAGCCATTTGCCTGCGCGTAATCCAGGTAAAACAGGCTTTGCTTTGCAGCGTCGTATTGCAGACGGCATCACGTCTTTTGCGGAGAACACATACGCCCCAATGCTGGCTCGCGCACTCAATGTTCGTTACACCTTGAGTGCTGTATTTTTGGCGGGATTTATTGTTGCGCTGACCCTGGCATCTACCGGCTGGGTGCGCTTTTACTTTTTCCCACAGTTAGAAAGTGAGACGTTGGTGGTCAACGTGACCTTACCCACGGGGGTACCGTTTTCAAGAACTGAGGCGGTCATGAATAAGCTCAATCAATCGAGCGATGACCTAAAGGCAAACTATCCCGTTATCGGTGCCTTTACGTTTGCCTACGACAATCAGTTAGAGCAATACGTTCAACTGCCGCCGCCGGGAGAGAGTGATATCAGCATGCGGGAAGTCGCAGAGACATACCTCGCCTCTATGGGTGACATTCCTGACGCTGAGAATATCACTGTGCAGTACACGGCGAATCAAGGTGAAGCCGTTCTCACCTTTGTCTTCGCCCATACAGACGAGGCCAGGCTAAAGCAGGCCGCTTCTGAATTGCGCAATTATCTCGTGTCCTTTGAGGACGTGTTTTTTGTCAGGGACAATCAGCGCGGCGAGATTGATGAGCTCAATATAAAGCTCAAGCCGGGAGCCCAGACGTTAGGTGTGACCCTGGCAGATGTGTCGCGTCAGGTAAGGCAGTCTTACTACGGTGAGGAGGTTCAGCGCTTGCCGCGGCAGTACGGTGATGTGCGAGTGATGTTGCGCTATCCGCAGGACGCACGAAAGAGTTTAACCTCGCTCAGAGACCTCAATATTAGAACGAGTGACGGTCGCTTACTCCCACTTGCCACGGTAGCTGATATAGAAGTAAGAAAGGCGTCGCAGAGGATCGTCCGTCGCGACGGCCAGCGAATTTTTGAAGTCTATGCGCGTCTTAATGTCGACGCCATGGGCGATATTAACGATAAAGTGCAAGATGAGTTTATCCCTGAGTTGCAAAAGCGTTATCCCGCCCTTCAGGTGATCAAGGGGGGATGGGAAGAGCAGCAAGCTGAGTTCATGACAGAGGTTTCGCGCCTGTTCACTATTGCCATGCTTACCATTTATGCCCTGCTGGCTGTTGCATTCCGCTCTTATACCCTGCCGACCATTATTATGTCGGCGATTCCTTTCGCCTACATGGGCGCCATCTTTGGACATAAACTTATTGGCATTCCGCTAGACATGTTTTCCTTCTTTGGTATGGGGGCTGCAGCAGGTGTAGTGGTGAACGACAACTTGGTTTTGATCGACTACATTTTAAAACGTGAGGAACGCGGGGATGATCGGCTGACCGCGATTATCAACGCCGCTAAGAATCGGTTTAGGCCCATTTTGCTGACTACCTTGACGACTTTCGTCGGACTGATGCCCATCATCGCGGAAACGTCACAGGCGGCTGCCTTCCTCAAGCCCTCTGTGATTTCACTGGCGTTCGGCGTGTTCTTCGCCTTCTTTGTCAGCCTTTTTTTGGTGCCCGCGCTTTACTTGATTGGTGCGGACTGGGGCAAAATCAGCGCAAGTATGTCGCCGTTCTTTCCTCGTTGGTCGAAGGGAAAAGCAGCTTAGGACTTGCTTTAACGCACATCTTTCATGAGGCGTCGCACGCGCGGTGATACCGCGAGTACCACCACACCCACACCCACACCGTAGTAGAGCAGTTCGGTAAACAGCGCGTTGAAACCAGCGGTGCCGAGCCGTCCGTCTTCGCCATCGATACTAGAGAAGAAAATAGCGAGCTCAGACGCAAGGTATGAACCGTAGGCACTGGCCAGGAACCAGGCTCCCATCATGACTCCGACGTAGCGCGCTATCGAGAGCTTGGTGACGGCAGATAGCCCTATGGGGCTGAGGCAGAGTTCAGCTGATGTGTGTAGGAAGTAGGCCAGCACGAGCCACCAGGCAGAGACAAGGCCGGCTGAGTCCGGGTTATTCAGACCGATCAATAGCGCACCAAACCCCAGTCCCACTTGGATGATGCCAAAGCCGAATTTGGCTGGGCTCGATGGTTCAATATTATGGGACAGGAGCGCAGGCCAAAGAAGGGCGAATAGGGGCGAAAGAAGAATAATAAAAATCGCGTTAGCCGAACCAAATTGCGCCGCGGTTAGTTGAGTTCCGAACAAGGTAAGGTCGGTTGCTCGGTCTGCAAACAAGGTCATTGAGCCTCCCGATTGTTCGAACATCGACCAAAATACGGTACTAACGACGATCAAAAAAAACAGGGCACTCATCTTGCCGCGCTCTTCTGAATTACATTGCGTCGCTAGTAGCCAAACAAACCACGCTAAAAAAAGGCCAGCCACGAGAGGAAGCATTACGCCAACGCCATTCGGCTGTTGCAAGACTACCCAGATGACGAAGACCGACACGATGCTGAATAGGGTAATGGCTTGTTGAACGCTGAGAATGCCCAAGGTTGCGCTAGCCGGCTGTTTCAAAATCTCAGGGTTGCTCGGATCGCCGTGTCCCTCTAGCCATTCCTGTCCTAGGGTAAAGATGACTAAACCGATCAGCATACCGATGCCTGCAGCGCCAAATCCGTAGGCCCAGCCATAGGCGCTGGCAAGCCATCCGCAGAGCAATGCAGCACTTGCGGCGCCGATATTGATGCCCATGTAAAAAATAGTAAAGCCACCATCTCTTCGCGGGTCATTGTCACCGTATAACTTACCGACAACCGTTGAAATATTGGGCTTGAGCAGGCCGACACCAACCACAATCAGCGCGAGTGCAAAGTAAAAGACGCTGATCGCCTGCTCGTCCCTCACGATCGCACCTGCTGCGGTTTGCGATGCAGGTACGCCCTCAAAAGCCATTGCGCAATGTCCGAGTACCAGCAGGATGCCACCAAGTTTTACGGCGTTTGTTTGTCCTAAATAGCGGTCCGATACAAGGCCGCCCAATAGAGGCATGGCGTACACCAGTGCCGCATAAGCGCCGAGGATTCGCAGCGCTTCCCCGTCGGTGAACAAGTGGTGCTGCACTAAGAAGAGCACGAGTAAATACTTCATGCCGTAGAACGAGAAGCGCTCCCACATCTCTGTGGCGAAACAGACAAATAAACCGCGAGGGTGTCCAAACCATTCAGGGCCTGCGGGTAGTGTCTGCGTCGTCATAATTCACCTATTCGTTCTTTGTTTATCAGTGTGGACACCATTGTCATGGGGCGTACTGCAGTGCTATATCGGCTAGGCAGCAGGTTGGTTTAAGGCCTTCGATAACGCGCCGAGCATGTCATCAGGATCGCGGATTCGCTTCACTTGTGCAAACAAAGCCGCGGCTTGCGGGTAACAGTATTGCAGATATACCAACCATTGTTTGAGCGGGTTAATGGCATATTTCCGCTGATAGAGTGCGCCATTGGCCTCAAAAAAGTAGACCAGAAGTTCCGCAATATCTTGCCACTCGAGGGGCATCTGAGGGGTGTCCGAGCAGTAAGCGGCAATTGCCCGGCCGAGATCAGGCCGGCATAAAGCCCCGCGAGCCAGCATGAACGCGTTGCACCCGCTCTGTCGGCGACAATCAAGAAGGTCGGTAGGCGTCCAAATTTCGCCATTGGCGATAATGGGTATGTTCCGGTCATTTCCGATATCGCGAAGCCGATGCCAGTACGCTGGAGGCCTGTACGCTTGTGTTTTCGTTCGCGCGTGGACGGTCAACTCATCAATGCCGCTGTTGATTGCTCCGTCGGCGATGCGTGAAAACAAGGCATCGTCGTCAAAGCCAAGTCTCACTTTTGCCGTCACGGGTGTCGTGTGCGGCGTCGCGTCCCTGACCGCTTTGCAGATGTCGTAAATGGTCTCTGGTGTACGTAACAGGGTGGCACCACCGCGTGATTTATTGACAGTCTTCGCAGGGCATCCGAAATTGAGATCAATGCCCGGTGCGCCTAGTCCCGCAACGACCCGCGCATTGGCAGCCATCAAATCGGGATCTGACCCCAGCAGTTGAACGTACACTGGTATACCGGATGGCGTTCTACCATCAGCCTTCAGCTCAGGGCACAACCGGTAAAACACTTTAGCTGGGAGAACTGTGCTCGAGACGCGAACAAATTCAGTGGTGCAACGCTCGTACCCACCAACGCGTGTCAGCATGTCGCGCATCACGGATTCCATGACGCCCTCCATTGGCGCTAATAAGAGTCTGGGCGGCGAGATGCTGGATGTGTTCATAAAATCCTTGAACGTAGTACAACTCGTATCGTAAATCTTACAGATGACGCGATCATTCTTCGTTTGTAGACTGTTAGCTTGGGCGCCATGTTAGCCGTTTGTTAAAGGGCAAGTCACAATGAATCCTAATTATCTGGATTTCGAGCAGCCGATCGCTGAGCTCGAGATGAAAATCGAAGAATTAAAATCGGTGGTCGACAATTCCGAGATTAATATCAGCGACGAAATCGGTCGGCTCAAATCCAAGAGCCACAAACTAACGCAGTCGATTTTTTCTAAGTTGAGTCCGTGGGACATTGTTCGTGTGGCTCGTCACCCACTTCGCCCGTATTCACTGGATTATATTCCGCTCATCTTCGATGAGTTTGACGAACTGCATGGTGATCGCCATTTTGGTGATGACAAGGCTATTGTGGGGGGGGTTGCTCGTTTGAACGACAGACCTGTGATGGTTATTGGCCAAGAGAAGGGTAGAGCAGTCAAGGACAAGGTTTACCGCAACTTCGGGATGCCGAAGCCCGAAGGGTATCGTAAAGCGCTTCGTTTGATGGAAATGGCAGAGCGATTCAAAATGCCAGTGGTAACGTTGATCGACACGCCCGGAGCGTATCCGGGCATTGATTCTGAAGAGCGGGGCATTTCTGAAGCGATCGCTCAAAACCTCGCAGTGATGTCGCGTCTTAGAACGCCCATTATCTGCGTAGTAATCGGCGAGGGGTCATCGGGTGGGGCACTTGGAATTGGGGTTGGTGATCATTTAGCCATGCTCCAATACTCGACCTATTTTGTGATTTCGCCAGAGGGTTGCGCCAATATTATCTGGAAGAGCAGTGAGTTCGCGCCGCAAGCCGCTGAGGCGATGGGTGTTACGTCATCCACGTTGGAGGAGCTCGGGATTGTCGATGCGACTATTCAAGAACCGTTGGGCGGTGCTCATCGTGATATTGATGAAATGGCACGCCGAATCGGTGAGCATGTGTCGGGTCAGCTGGATGCCCTGTGCGCGACTGATACGGATCGTTTGGTTGAAGCCCGTTATCAGCGCTTAATGGCCTACGGGAGCGTCTGATCTTGCGATGGTATTGTACGACGCACTGAAGCAGCACTGGGCTACGCTTCAGCGCGCAAGACGCCTTTGCATCGGATTTTCCGGTGGTGTCGACAGTCACTCCTTACTACATAGTTTGGTTGCGCTTGCCGGCGAAGAGCCGCTTCCTCCGATTGTCGCCTTGCACATCAACCATGGTCTTCACGCTAAGGCCGCGCAGTGGGAAGAACACTGTGCTGGAGTGGCAGCACAACTGGGTGTCGATTTCGTAGCGAAGTCGGTGCTCGTTTCGCCAGGAGCGTCTCCTGAGGCACAGGCGCGAGACGCTCGATATGAGGCGTTTTCCCGATTTCTCTTAGCGGACGATCTGTTGCTCTTGGCTCATCATCTCGATGATCAGGTTGAAACTGTCTTGTTTCGACTCATTCGAGGCGCTGGACCCAAGGGGCTGGCGGGCATGCCCGAAAAGCGGCAGCTGGGAAGTGCGACATTAGTCCGTCCACTGCTGGGCTTGCCGCGATCCGATATCGAGCAGTATGCGATCGATCATCAGCTGGAGTGGCTAACCGATTCGAGCAATGACGATGTCAGCTTTGATCGTAATTATCTTCGCCATCATGTACTGCCGGTAATTGAGTCGCGGTGGCCGCGCTATCGACAGGGATTCTCTCGATCTGCGACGCTCAGTGGTTTATCGCACAGCGCAGGTAATTCGCGAGAGTTGCCAGCGGGGTTGACGCCGCTGGGTGATCCTTGTCTTTCAGTAGCAACTCAAGATGTCAATGATCTGCACAGTCAGCTTTACACATGGCTAGAGCGCATGGGTGCATCAATACCAAACTATAAAGTGTTGAGCGAATTCGCTCGGCAATGCATTCACGGAGCCGAAGATAGACTGCCAGAGCTGCAGTGGGAGGATTACCTCATTCAACGATGGAAGCGAGAGATTCACGTTTATCCAATCATTCCAAGAGAGTCGTTCACCTACGCATCACGCATCGGGGAGGCTGCAACAGGTCCTTGGGGCGCTGTTGATTGGGCAGTGGCTGAGTTTGGCTTGCCAGCGGGCGAAAGAGTGACGATCCGCAGCGCGCATCCCGGTGAAATGATCACACTTCGCAGTCGTCCAACGCGCTCGATGAGCCAGTGTTTTCAGGAAGCCAATATCCCCCCCTATTGGCGATCATTTCTGCCGATTATCTGTCGACGTGAGGTGCCTATTGCGCTGGCCGATCTGGGGTTGTCGGTCCGCGGAGACGCCGAGGCGGAGTCACTTTGTAAAGGCGGATTAGTACCGGTCTGGCGACGTCCGAAATTGCATTTTCTAAATTGAGGATATGACGACTCTTTGTTAAGCTGAACGCCCATCGGAGCTCTGCTGTCGGCAACCTTTTGTTCGCCGCCCCACAGTTCCTCACGCTTTGGTGGAGTTCATGACGCGATATGTGTTTGTTACCGGTGGTGTTGTTTCTTCTCTCGGGAAAGGAATAGCAGCGGCGTCTCTGGCAGCTGTCTTGGAGGCTCGCGGTCTCAAGGTCACGCTCCTAAAATTAGACCCTTATATTAACGTTGACCCTGGCACCATGAGCCCGTTCCAACACGGCGAGGTGTTCGTCACTGACGATGGCGCTGAAACCGATCTTGATTTAGGCCATTACGAGCGCTTCACTCGAGCGACGATGTCAAAGCGAAATAATTTCACGACGGGTCAGGTATACGATGAGGTCCTCAGAAAAGAGCGGCGCGGTGACTATTTAGGCGGCACCGTCCAGGTGATTCCGCATATTACCGATGAGATAAAACGCCGCGTTATTGCTGGCGCAGAGGGTGCCGATGTAGCGGTGGTAGAGGTAGGCGGAACGGTTGGTGACATTGAAAGCCAACCCTTCTTGGAGGCCTTGCGACAATTGAAGCTAGAAGCGGGTTCATCCCACGCCTTGCTGATGCATTTGACACTGGTTCCCTATCTACCAACCGCCGGTGAAATAAAAACGAAGCCAACACAGCATTCCGTGAAAGAGCTGCGCTCCATCGGACTACAGGCTGATGTATTGCTCTGTCGTTGCTCAGTGGATATCGATGTGAGTGCAAGGAAAAAGATTTCACTGTTTACCAATGTTGAAGAGCGCGCGGTGATCCCGGTACTGGATGCGGACTCCATTTACAAGATACCAAAGAACCTGCATGAAAATGGGCTAGACGATTACATATTGGATCGATTTGGTATGTCGCCGATGGCGGCCGATTTTAGCGAGTGGGATGATGTCGTGGCACGCGAATTTGCAGACAGGCGCGCGCGAGTAAAAGTGGGCATGGTCGGCAAATATACCGAGCTGGTCGATGCCTATAAATCACTGAATGAAGCGTTGGGGCATGCGGGTTTGCACACCAATACGCACGTTGACATTGAGTATATTGATGCGGAAGATCTTGAAACAAAGGGCATCGAACCGCTCACTAAGCTTGATGCGGTGCTGGTCCCAGGTGGCTTTGGCGATCGGGGGATTGAGGGCAAAATTGCGGCTGTAAAATACGCAAGAGAGCATAGAATCCCTTATCTGGGTATCTGCCTCGGCATGCATATGGCCATGATTGAGTTTGCAAGGAACGTGTGTGGTCTCTCGGGCGCGCATTCAACTGAGATGAACGCAGACACCCGCTATCCCATTATCGGTTTGATTACCGAGTGGCAAACTGAGTCGGGTGGTCTAGAGGTGCGTGATGAGCACTCGGATATGGGTGGCACCATGCGACTGGGGTCCCAGCCTTGCTACTTGGTCGATGGCACACGGACGCGAGATATCTACGGTAGCGATGTGATTCGGGAGCGTCACCGGCATCGCTACGAGGTTAACAACACCCTTGTGCCGAAACTTGAAGCCCAAGGTATGACAATCTCCGGTTGGTCTCAGGATAAGGGCTTGGTCGAAATGGTAGAGCTCTCGGATCATCCGTGGTTTGTGGCCTGTCAGTTTCACCCAGAGTTCACGTCGCGTCCGAGAGGCGGACATCCCTTGTTCTCCAGTTTTATCAATGCCGCTGTAGAGGTAAAACAGGCATGAGCCCTAGACGTGTTTGTGTGGGTAGCATTGAGTTTGGCAACGACAAGCCGTTTGTGCTCGTAGGTGGCGTCAATGTGCTTGAGTCAGAACAGTTTGCGGTCGATGTTGCGAGCCATTACCAAGAGGTATGCACTGAACTCAAGATACCACTGGTGTTCAAGGCCTCTTACGATAAAGCTAATCGATCATCCATTACTTCATACCGTGGACCCGGTCTCGAAAAAGGCCTCGCTATATTAGCGTCCGTAAAGAAGGTCACTGGGTTGCCCCTTATCACCGACGTGCACGCGCCCGAGGAGGCTGCGCCAGCGGCCGCGGTAGTTGACATCATTCAATTGCCGGCCTTTCTGGCTCGCCAAACTGATTTAGTTCAGGCCATGGCGGAGACTGGCGCGGCGATTAATATCAAAAAGCCGCAGTTTCTCAGCCCCGCGCAGATGGCCAATATCGTTCACAAGTTTAGAGAGTGCGGTAATGATCGGCTAATGTTGTGCGAACGCGGCACTAATTTTGGCTACGATAATTTGGTGGTCGACATGCTGGGATTTGGTGTTATGCGTAAGGCTGCAGATGGCGTGCCCATCATTTTCGACGTGACTCATGCGCTTCAGCGACGCGATCCGAGCGATGCCGCCTCGGGTGGCCGCCGCACACAGGTGGTTGAGCTTGCGAGAGCGGGGATGGGTACTGGGCTGGCGGGTTTGTTTCTTGAGTCTCATCCAGATCCTGATAAGGCCCTCTGTGACGGTCCAAGCGCATTGCCCTTGGCGCAGTTACGCCCGTTTCTTGAGCATGTGAAGGCCGTCGATGAAGTGGTGAAGTCACTGCCAAATCTTGAGATTAATTAAGACTGAGTGGAGCACACTGTGAGCGAAATTGTTGATATTCGAGGCTTTGAGGTAATGGATTCACGGGGCAATCCAACCGTGATGGCAGAGGTTACCTTGGACGACGATACTGTCGGTGTGGCTTATGCGCCTTCAGGTGCAAGCACGGGTTCGCGGGAAGCCTTGGAGCTGCGTGATGGGGATAATGCTCGCTACTTGGGCAAGGGGGTGTTAACGGCCGTCGCTCACGTCAACGGTCCAATTCGCGAATGTCTTATCGGTCACGACGCCCTTGATCAGCGCGGTGTTGATCAACGAATGCTCGACGCGGACGGGACGCCTAACAAAAGCAAGTTTGGCGCCAATGCCATTCTGGCTGTGTCTTTGGCTAATGCTCGGGCTGCCGCGCAGTCAGCAAAAATACCGCTCTATCAGCACATCGCTGCGCTTTCTGAAACTGAGCAGCTCACGCTGCCTATGCCCATGATGAATATCCTAAATGGCGGTGAGCACGCGGATAATAACGTCGATATCCAAGAGTTCATGATTCAGCCGGTAGCGGCAACGTCATTTGCCGAAGCCCTGAGGATTGGTGCTGAAATCTTTCATCACTTGAAAAAAGTATTGTCGGCGAGAGGTTTGGCTACATCAGTGGGCGATGAGGGCGGATTTGCGCCTGACTTACCCTCGAACGCTGCGGCACTTGAGGTCATTGCGGAGGCTGTCTCAAAGGCTGGGTATATCTTAGGCCAAGATATAACACTGGCGCTTGATTGTGCCGCTTCCGAGTTTTACAGGGACGGTGAGTATCATCTCTCAGGAGAGGGCAGGCGCTTCTCCAGTGAGGGTTTTGCTGATTATCTTGCTGAGCTGGCGTCTGCGCATCCCATAGTGTCCATTGAGGACGGTTTGGATGAGTCGGATTGGGACGGATGGGCCTACCTGACCAAGCGACTGGGTGAGACCGTACAGCTGGTTGGCGATGATCTATTTGTGACGAATACCGCCATATTAAAACGCGGAATTGACGAAAAGATCGGGAATTCTATTTTGATCAAGTTCAATCAGATTGGGTCGCTCAGCGAGACCTTGGATGCGATAAAAATGGCACAGGATGCGGGCTTTACCGCGGTTATTTCACACCGCAGTGGTGAGACGGAGGATGCGACCATTGCGGACTTGGCAGTGGGTACGGGCGCAGGGCAAATTAAGACCGGATCGCTGTGTCGATCGGATCGGGTCGCAAAGTACAATAGGCTCTTACGCATCGAAGCGGAGTTGGGTATGACGGCGCCCTATCGGGGTCGTGCTGAATTGGAAAGAGGGGTCTAACCACGTGAGGCCCCTGCTGCTGGTGCTGTTGGGGCTGTTTGTCCTCCTTCAGTATCGCCTGTGGTTCGGTGATGGTGGGATTCGAGAGCGTCAGACTCTAGAGGCTCAGGTCCAAGAGGGCGAAACAAGCAATCAGGTGTTGCGTGAGCGCAATGACGCGCTAGCTCAGCAGGTGTTAGAACTGCAAGAAGGCAGTGAGATGCTTGAAGCGGTTGCGCGAGAAGAACTCGGATTGGTTCGTGAAGGCGAGGAGTTTATTCTCTTTGTTGATGATGCGAACGAGGAGTCGTCGCCGTGACTAGTAGTATTTGGGCAGTAGTGCCAGCGGCAGGTAGTGGCCGGCGTATGGCATCAGAGGTGCCAAAGCAATATCTCGTGGTCAATGGCGTCCCTATTCTTGAGTACACGCTGCAGGCCCTGTTGGCGTGCCCTGATATTCGTGGGGTTGTCGTGGTTTTGGATCCCAGCGATCGGCGCGCGGATCTGATAGCCAGTCTGTCGGATCCGAGGGTGTTTACTGCAATCGGTGGTCAAGAGCGAGCCGACTCTGTCCTTGCAGGGGTTCAGTTTCTGACACCCTATGCGGGGTCCGATGATTGGGTGTTGGTGCACGATGCAGCGCGACCGTGTATTTCCGTGCAGACACTTCGCATGCTAATAGACCATGCAATTTCCAATGATGTGGGCACGGTACTCGCGCAAGCCTCTACCGATACCCTCAAGCGGATTTCACTCAACGGTAGAGTCACCGAGACCTTGGATCGTCGCGTTATTTGGCGAGCCCAGACCCCACAAATGTTTCGTCGTTCGGATTTGGAGTTGGCACTTTCCTCTGCGCTTTCCGAGCATCTGCCGATTACTGATGAGTCAACTGCTATGGAGTTGTCCGGATTTCCCGTATCAGTCTTGGAGGGGCCTGCGACTAACATCAAAGTGACCTTGCCGATAGATCTCGCGTTCGCTGAGATTATTTTACGGCAGTTAGCAGAGGAGAATCAGCTTTGAGAATCGGTCACGGTTACGATGTACACGCATTTGGTGAGGGCGATCACATTGTATTAGGCGGAGAGCGTTTGGCGCACACTCGTGGTCTCGTAGCGCATTCAGACGGAGATGTGGTACTCCATGCATTGAGTGATGCGTTGCTGGGTGCCCTTGCACTAGGTGATATTGGCCATCACTTCCCGGACGATGATCCAGAGTTTGAAAATGCCAATAGCCGACGCTTGTTGATGCACGTCATGGCAAAAATACGAGCCGGAGGATATGAGCTGTGTAATGCTGATATCACGATTATTGCGCAAGCACCTAAAATGGCCCCACATATTCTCGCCATGCGACAAAATATTGCAGACGATCTCGAGACCGATCTCAGTCAGGTCAGCGTAAAGGCGACGACAACGGAAAAGCTGGGATTTATCGGTCGAGAGGAGGGCATCGCCGTGCACGCAGTGGTCTTGCTCCAGGAGCGACGCGCAACGTGACAGATGTTCGCGGCATAGGAATGACGTCGCAGCGCACGCGTTTGAGGCTCATCGAGCGCTTAAAGGCAGACGGTATTGGCGATGAGCGAGTGTTACAGGCCATGACTGACACGCCTAGACATCTGTTTGTCGACGAGGCTCTGGCGCATCGAGCTTATGAAGATACCGCGCTGCCTATTGGATTTAATCAAACCTTAAGTCGGCCATATATCGTTGCGCGTATGACCGAACTTGTCTTGCAACACGGTGCGCCCAACCGGATCTTGGAGCTGGGCACAGGATCGGGATATCAAACGGCCATCTTGAGTAATCTCGTGGGTGAGATCTACTCGGTAGAGCGCATCAAGCCTCTGCTAGACAAGGCTAGAGCGCGCCTGCGCCAGCTCAGAATACGAAATGTACGTTGCAAGCACGGCGACGGCTTTGAGGGATGGGCTGAGTTTGCACCGTTTGACGTTATTTTAAGCGCCGCGGCACCGGAGAGCGTGCCGGAAATCTTATTGTCACAATTAGCCCCCGGCGGCATTCTTTTATTGCCTGTTGGCGGCGACTCTCAAAAGTTGGTTTTAGTCAGGTCAACACCCGATGGATTTGAGGAAACAGTCATTGAGGATGTCCTGTTTGTCCCGATGCGCGGGGGTGTCCAGCGATGAAATGGGGCTGGTTTGGGCTTTACCTTCGAGGGATGGCTATGGGTGCCGCCGACCTTGTCCCTGGCGTCTCTGGCGGCACGATCGCGCTCATCACTGGGATCTATGATCGACTGATTGATGCAATTTCAAGCGTCGGTTGGCAGGCTATAAAGCACCTTCTATCTGGCGAGATTAAAAACGCATGGATGCACATTGATGGAGGTTTTCTCCTAACGGTAGGCGCGGGTATTTTGTCGGCGGTCGTCGCGCTTGCTTCGCTGTTAAGTTGGCTTATGCTCCACTACCCACTGCCGCTTTGGTCATTATTTTGCGGTCTGGTGTTGGCCAGTTCGCTCTACCTCTTTTTAGACTCCTGTAGTGCTTGGTCCTTGCGCGACTATGGTTTTTGGGTCGCCGGTATTGGCGTAGCGCTGGTCATCGGTATTATGCAAGCGACGCAATTACCCGTCAGTTATGGGACGGTATTTTTAGCAGGGGCTATCGCAATATCCGCCATGCTGTTGCCGGGCATCTCGGGCAGTTTTCTGTTGCTGTTGATGGGTATGTATCAGCCAGTTATTGAGGCTATCGTGTCTGCAGATATTGCCACATTGGCTGTCTTTGTCGCGGGCTGCCTAGTTGGCCTCATAGGCTTCTCAAGATTACTAAAGACACTGATGCGCACTGCCGGGCGCGCCACGATGGCGGTGCTATATGGATTTTTACTGGGATCCATGATCACGCTTTGGCCATGGCAACGCACGGTCAGTACAGTGGTCGATCGACACGGTGAACTCCGCATTGTTCAAAGCTTGCCCGTCTCGCCAGCACACTATGCCGATACTGTGGGAGATCCGCTGCTGTTATTGTGTGCCATCGCGTTTATCTCAGGTTTGATAGCGGTGTGGTTTCTTTCATCACACGCCCGATCTGGGCAATGAGTTTTGGCTGACTGGCCACAGATGAGCCGCGGATTTTTTGTCCTGTACACGCTCGTGGTTCTGACCGGGTGTACTGGCGCCGACCCCGACAATCTCAAGCCATGGGAGTCATCGCGCGACGCGGCTGACAATCGATCCGGATCGTCAGCCGCGAAAGTAATAGGTGGGTATGGGCCCAAGCTGATCGAAGGGCAGCCTTACGTTGTAGTCAAAGGAGACACGCTTTACGCCATCGCCTTCAGGCTGGGTATCGATTTTAAGGATTTAGCCGCGCGAAATGGCATTAAATCGCCGTACACCATCAAAGTGGGCCAGACGCTAATAACGGCCGAGCCGAGAGTTCCAGAAAAGACGCGATCTGCTCGGTCAAAGCCCGATGCCGTGTCCAAATCTAAGCCAAAACCCGTCTTAGCAGCGGCGCCGAAACCAAAAAAAGCAGTCAAGAAGCAGTCAAAAGTGACAACGGTAACCAAACCGTCATCAAGGTCGAACCCCGTCAGTGATACGGTGTCGGCTGGGTCACGGTGGCAGTGGCCCGCAGCAGGTAAAGTTAGCAGGATTTTTTCCACTAACCTTCACAAAGGGATCGACATTGTTGGAAAGCGTGGAGATCCCGTTCTCGCTGTAGCGGGCGGCAAAGTGGTTTATGCCGGGACGGGGGTGACGGGCTATGGCTCGTTACTGATTATAAAACATAACGATACGTACTTGAGTGCTTATGGTCACAACGAGCGTCTGCTAGTCTCAGAAAACACAACTATAGAAGCCGGACAGCAGATTGCGACAATGGGCAGCAGTGGCACTGATTCAGTGAAGCTGCACTTCGAGCTACGTAGGCGGGGGCAGCCAGTTGACCCGCTGACATTGCTTCCCAGACGTCGGTAGGCGTTTGGGTCGCCAAAAGGGGGAACAACTCTGATGGCAGATCTAGAAACGCTTGAAGCAGCGCCCAGAACCTTAGCCAGCAACACTGCGCTGAATTTCCAAACACCGAGCCACGATAGGCGGGAACCAGTTGAGCCAGCGACTAACGTCCGTGATGTCGATTCTGTTCAGCTTTACCTTACAGAGATTGGTATGACGCCACTGCTCACAGCTGAGCAAGAGGTGTTCACCGCACGTGCTGTACAGCGGGGTGATGACGTGGCCCGCAATCGCATGATCAAGAGTAATTTGCGATTGGTTGTTATGATTGCCAAGCGCTACTTGAATCGAGGTTTACCCATACTCGACCTGATCGAAGAGGGCAATCTGGGCTTAATGCGTGCAGTTGAGAAGTTTGACCCTGAGCGAGGATTTCGCTTTTCGACCTATGCGACGTGGTGGATTAGGCAAACGATTGAGCGCTCGTTAATGAATCAGGGTCGGACTGTACGGCTCCCTATTCACATCCAAAAAGATATCAACAAGGTTTCGCGGTGTGCTCGAGAGCTCAGACGTTCGATGCGAAAGGAGCCTTCGACGACTGAGATTGCTGGCTGCATGGATCGCAAGCCCTCTGAGGTGAGCTATCTTTTGAAACTGGCGGAAAGGACCACCTCGGTCGATAGTCAGTCTTGGGAGGAGAGTGATCGAAATCTCTTAGACACCGTGCCAGCTCGAATAGAGGACAACCCGGTTAATATCGTGGATGGCGAGAAGATTGACCTTTGTTTGGAGAGTTGGCTCGACGATCTGCCTGTGCGGCAGCGTGAGATTTTGGCGAGGCGCTTTGGCTTATTGGGCTACGACGCCGCGACCCTTGAGGAGGTCGGCGAAGAAGTGGGCTTAACGCGAGAGAGGGTCAGACAAATTCAGATCGATGGATTAGCGAGACTAAAGCGCGCTGCAAAACGCAACGGCCTCTCTGAGCAAGAGCTTTTGAGCTAGTGTGTCACGTACAAAAGGCTTTTAACGGTCATAGGACCTGATTGGGTTCACGCCTCAGATTACGCGACTGAGCGACAAATCAGTGGGCACAGGGCATCTAGCGGGAGATAGCCGTGGTTCTCTCTCACGAGCGCACTAACAAGTGAGCATCGGGCGAGGCATGTAAAGCTGGGCTGGCAAAGCGGAGCGCGGGACCTACCAATGTCTGCCCACTTTCATTAACCCTCACCGTTTAAGGTTTTGTGGACGCAGTCCGAGGAGTGGAGTGTAAAAAAACAAACCCCAGCAGACCCTATGATCGCCGGACAGGTAATTCCGTGCTTCGCATTATCGCGACCACTCGTTAGGGGCGTATCGTTACAACGTCTCGGTAGACGAGACTAGGCCAGATCAGCCTGGCCCAGCGATCAATTAACGTTCGAGTAACGCCAGCTTGCCAGGTTTGCCTTCCCAGTCGGGCGCGTCGGCTGGTGGATCCTTCTTTTCCGTGATGTTGGGCCAGATTTCGGAGAGTTCTGCATTGAGCTCTAAGAAATTTTCCTGATCAGCCGGAAGTTCATCTTCGGAAAAGATAGCGTCAATGGGGCATTCAGGCTCGCAGAGTGCGCAATCAATGCACTCATCTGGGTGAATGACCAAAAAGTTAGGCCCTTCATAAAAGCAGTCAACTGGACACACTTCCACGCAGTCCGTGTGTTTGCATTTGATACAGTCCTCGCCAACGACGAATGTCATAGTGTTTTCCCCCAATACCCGCTTTCTATGATGGTTAAGTGCGGTGAATGTCAAAATTTTAAGACAGAACTAACTGTCTAGTAAAGATTTCAGTGTATAGAGTGCATCAAGCGCTTCTTTGGGCGTCATCTGATCGGGATCAATCGTCGCCAAAACGTCTATTGCAGGACTATTGACCTCGGGCGTGCTGAACAAGTCCGCTTGTCCGGTTCTATCGACAGGCAATGTCAATTGCTGGCCCTCAAGCTCGCTAAGTTTTTGCCTTGCGTGCAGTAACACGCCGCTTGGAACACCTGCTAGTTTAGCAACTTCCAGTCCAAAACTGCGATTTGCTGGACCTTCCTGAATGTGATGCATAAATATCACATGATCCTCATGCTCAGTCGCATCCAAATGCACATTTGCCATGGCATTGTGATCGTGTGGCAGGGCCGTCAGTTCAAAATAATGGGTTGCAAAGAAGGTTAGGGCCTTTACCCGCTCTGCTAACGCAACAGCGGTGGCCCACGCAATACTGAGTCCGTCAAACGTACTGGTTCCCCGGCCGACTTCGTCCATCAGCACCAAACTTCGATCGGTTGCGTTGTGCAGAATATTAGCCGTTTCAGTCATCTCCACCATGAAGGTTGAAAGTCCGCTAGCCAGATCATCTGACGAACCGATACGGGTAAAAATACGATCAACTAGTGACAGGGTCACACTCACGGCCGGCACAAATGCACCGCAGTGCGCCAACAGGACAATCAGCGCATTTTGGCGCATGTAAGTAGACTTACCGCCCATATTGGGACCGGTGATGAGGAGCATACGTCGACTATCATTTAATAACGTGTTGTTGGCGATAAAAGGCTTGTCACTCACTTGTTCGACGACAGGGTGACGTCCGCCCGAGATGTCGAGGTGTGTCTCTTCGCAGAAATTGGGGCGCGTGAGCGATAGCGCATCGGCGCGCTCAGCAAAACAGCTGAGTACGTCCAAGTCACAAAGGGCTTGAGAGGTGATTTGAAGCGCAATTAAGTCTTCCGCAACACGTTCAACTAGCGCCTCATAGAGTTGTTTTTCTCGCGCGAGTGCGCGGCTCCGACTCGACAGGGCTTTGTCTTCGAACAATTTGAGCTCAGGCGTAATAAATCGCTCGACATTTTTGAGCGTTTGGCGCCGTTGGTAGGTGTCTGGTGCCTGGCTTGACTGCGCTCGGCTAATCTCAATGTAATAGCCGTGCACACGGTTATAGCCGACTTTCAATGTTGATAGTCCCGTGGCCTCTCGCTCACGTTGCTCTATATCGATGAGGTACTCGCCTGCATTCTCGCTAATGCCACGGAGTTCATCGAGTTCTTCGTCGTACCCCTGAGCCAATACGCCACCATCGCGGATTACGACAGGTGGAGATTCCACCAAAGCAGATATGAGCACCTCGCACAGCACCGGGTAACTGCCAATGTCAGTCATCATCGTGTTCAGTAGGGCCGCGTTGGTCGGTGCTGATGCAACTACCGTGGGCAAAGCACACAAACTGTCTCGGAGCCGACTCAAGTCTCGGGGACGCGCTGACCTAAGGGCGATGCGCGACAGTATGCGCTCAAGATCGGCAATGGACTTAAGGGTGCCGCGAACTGGCTCGTAGTTATAATTCGACTGCAGCGCTGATACTGCGTCCAAACGCGCCTCCAGTTCGGATCGAATTCGAACGGGACGGTGCAGCCACCGCTTGAGATGTCGGGTACCCATAGCTGTGACAGTGGTGTTGAGGACGGAGAACAAGGTGTTGTCCTCGCTGCCATGCAGGTTTTGATCAAGTTCTAAGTTGCGCCGAGTTGGTGCGTCCAGTATGACCGAGTCGCTTTGTCGCTCATGACGAATGGATACGAGATGCGGCAAATCTGTACGCTGCGTATCCTTCACATAGTCGAGCAAGCAGCCCGCCGCCGCGATTGCGAGTGACAGTCCATCACAGCCAAAGCCACTGAGGTCACGGGTTTGAAACTGCTGATTGAGAGCTTGTCTGGCACTACCCTCATCAAACTGCCACTCTGGCAATCGTCTGATGGCAACCGAGTGGGCTAGGGTAGGCGGGCTCGCGCCCTCGGCCAATAACAGCTCAGCGGGCGCGAGTCGCTGAAGCTCGGCATTGAGCGCCTCGTCGCCCTCAACTTCGCTAACTAAGAATCGGCCACTGCTTACATCCATCCAGGCAATCCCAGCGCTCAGCTGATGACGAACAACAGCGACAATCAAAGCATCACCGTTGGCATCAAGCAGTGACTCATCGGTCAGCGTACCGGGAGTAACCACACGAACGACTTGTCGCTCAACGGGGCCTTTTGATTCGTTGGGGTCGCCAATCTGCTCGGCAATAGCAACAGAAAATCCGGCGCGTACTAATTTGGCGAGATAGCCGTCGGCCGCATGGTAGGGCACGCCGGCCATGGGAATGGGTTCGCCTGCAGACTTGCCGCGTGACGTCAGCGTTATATCCAGCACGGGTGCGGCGATTTCGGCATCGCGGTAGAACAACTCGTAAAAGTCGCCCATTCGATAAAACAGTAGCTCGTCGGGGTGCGCCGCTTTGATGGCCAAAAACTGGCGCATCATTGGTGTGTGTTGGTTAGAATCGGGTTGTAATGGCATCTACTGCGACGTGCGGATAAAAGAGGGTAAGAGCATAGGTGAAAACGGACAGGGTTTAAATGCTGCTCTCGCCTCTAACTGACAAACCATCTAGTTGTTACTATCTTTCACTCCAAAAGCCATCCTACTGGCGCCGGCAGACAATGAACTGTGCGACCATTACCGGCCAATCAATGTAAATAAAGAGACTGTTATGTTCCGACTATTGTGCACCCTTTGCACCGCCTTGACCGCTCACTCGGTCTTTGCCACAACGCTTATCCATGCTGGCTTTGTATTTGATACCAAGGCAGGCCAAGTGCTGACAAACCGAACAATAACCGTTGATGAAGGGCGGATCGTATCTATTGAGGCCGGGTATTCTCAGGCACTAGGCGCGGAGATTATCGATCTCAAAAATGCCTATGTAGTCCCTGGGTTCATGGACATGCACGTCCATCTCGATGGCGAGTTAGACCCGCCGGCTAGCTACTCCGAAGAGTTCTTAATGAACTCGGCTGATATCGCGTTGAGATCCACGGTTTATGCTCGTCGCACGCTCGACGCAGGCTTTACTACGGTGCGTGATTTGGGTGCCGGTGATATTCAGGCCATCTTTGCCCTCCGAGATGCGATAGCAGAGGGTTTGGTTGCAGGTCCGAGAATTTTCGCTGCCGGAAAGGCGATGGCGACAACGGGCGGCCATGCAGACCCTACCAACGGGATAAAAGCAGACCTGCGAGGTGACCCCGGACCAAAGGACGGCGTCATTAACGGGCCTGATGATGCCTACAAAGGGGTAAGACAGCGCTATAAAGATGGCAGCGACGTAATTAAGTTGACCGTGACTGGCGGGGTGCTGTCGCTGGCCAAGAGCGGTGATAACCCACAGTTCACTGACGACGAGCTTGAGGCTGTTGTTGCCGCAGCCAAAGACTACGGTTTCGTCGTGGCCGTACATGCCCACGGAGCGCTGGGTATGAAACGTGCCATCAGGGCTGGCGTTCATTCTGTTGAGCACGGCACATTTATGGATGAAGAGGCAATGCGCCTCATGCGCAAACAGGGTACCTGGTACGTCCCCACCATTTCTGCCGGGAAGTGGGTGGCGGATCTAGCCGAACTTGACGACAAGCTCCCGGAAGTAGTTCGCCCTAAGGCGGCTGCAATCGGGCCGCAGATTCAGGACACCTTCGGCGAGGCTTATGCAGCGGGTGTCAAGATCGCGTTTGGTACTGATGCCGGCGTCTCTCCGCACGGAGCTAACGGCAAGGAGTTTCGTTTTATGGTTGAAGCCGGGATGCCGGTCATGGAAGCCATTCAGTCGGCTACCGTCAATGCCGCCGAGCTGCTGCGGGTGGAAAATGAGCTCGGTCAGATCGCGCCCGGATTTCATGCGGATATTGTGGCGTTTGATGCTAATCCACTCGATGATGTGAGCGTCCTTGAACGCCCCAGTTTTGTCATGAAAGCCGGTGCCGTATTCCGGCATGATAAGGGCAGATGATGCGTTATCTCTTTGGGTCTTTTCTCTTATGTCTTGTCGCTTCAGCCTCGGCTCAGCCTGTTGCCATTGCGCTGCACGGCGGAGCGGGCACGATTGAACGTGGGAAAATGAGCGGTGAAGTGGAGCGGTCTTACCGTGAGTTTTTGGACGCAGCGGTGACCGCCGGGCATCGGCAACTTCAGGCTGGCGATGATGGTCTGGATGTCGTCGTCAGCATCATCCAACGCATGGAGGAGTCACCGCTCTTCAATGCCGGTAAGGGCTCTGTCTATACCTGGGAGGGCCGGCACGAGCTCGACGCGTCTATCATGCACGGGGACCGTCTTGATGCTGGTGCAGTCGCGGGCGTCACGACGGTGCAGTCTCCCATTGCACTCGCCCGTGCGGTCATGGAGAGGTCGCCTCACGTCATGCTCACTGCAAAAGGTGCGGAATCGTTTGCCAGGGAGCAAGGTTTTCCAATGATAGCCCCGAGCTATTTTGAGACTGAGCGACGAAAAAAAGCGCTTGATAACTACAAACGAAGCAGACGAGCGGGACGTGATGTCGACGTCGATTACAAGTTCGGTACGGTTGGTGTCGTCGTTCTCGACAGGCAAGGCAATCTGGTTGCCGGGACTTCAACCGGAGGCATGACCGGGAAACGTTGGGGGCGGGTAGGCGACGCACCGATCATTGGCGCAGGGACCTATGCAGACAACCGCTCTTGCGCAGTCTCTGCCACGGGTCACGGCGAATATTTTATTCGGCACACTGTGTCGCGCGACATATGCGCGCGCATGCAATTTGCCCGGCAAACTCTGGATGAGGCCGCAGCCACTGTCATTCATGAGGAGTTGGTGCACGCAGGTGGAGACGGCGGTGTGGTGGCTGTCGATGCCAAAGGGAATGTGGCGCTGGTATTTAACACAGCAGGCATGTATCGCGCGAGCATTGATAGCACTGGCCAAAAGCAGGTCGGAATTTACGGCACCGCACCCTAGGCCGTGCCTTACTTAAAATCATCTGTCGCCTGAGGCGACAGGTGATTCACGATGTAGCTTAAAAATCGCAAAAAGCACGTTAAACTCCATTGCAATTGAGTTAAAAAATACTGATTATATATACAGTAATTCATTCTTATGGAGAAAGTCATGGACCCAAATAAGCAGAAGGCGTTGGATGCAGCTCTTGCGCAAATTGAACGTCAGTTCGGCAAGGGGACTGTCATGCGCATGGGTGACTATGAGCATGTGGCGATCCCCGCCATTTCAACCGGCTCACTGGGTTTGGACATTGCGCTGGGTATCGGCGGTCTTCCTCGAGGCCGTATTGTCGAAATCTACGGCCCCGAGTCCTCGGGTAAGACAACCTTAACGCTCCAAGTCATCGCCGAAGCGCAAAAGCTCGGTGGCACGGCGGCCTTTGTTGATGCGGAGCATGCGCTCGATCCACAATACGCAGAGAAGTTGGGCGTACAAATGGACGATCTCATCATGTCGCAGCCTGATACGGGCGAGCAGGCCCTAGAGGTCGCTGAAATGCTGGTGCGATCCGGTGCTGTGGATGTGCTGGTGGTTGACTCGGTCGCCGCGCTAACCCCAAAAGCTGAAATTGAAGGCGATATGGGTGACTCGCATGTCGGTCTTCAAGCTCGCCTACTGAGCCAAGCCATGAGAAAGCTGACAGGCGCAATAAAGCAGACAAACTGCCTCGTGATTTTCATCAACCAAATTCGCATGAAGATTGGTGTCATGTTTGGTAGTCCTGAGACAACCACTGGTGGTAATGCGCTGAAATTTTACTCCTCGGTACGCTTGGATATTCGTCGCATTGGTGCGATTAAAGATGGTGACGAAATTGTGGGCAATGAGACGCGTGTGAAGGTGGTGAAAAACAAGGTTGCACCGCCGTTCAAGCAAGCAGAATTCCAAATCATGTACGGCGCAGGCATTTATCACATGGGCGAGGTGCTCGATTGGGGTGTGAAACTCAACTTAGTGGATAAGTCAGGTGCCTGGTACGCGTACAAAGGCGACAAGATTGGGCAGGGTAAAGCCAATGCGGCAAAGTTCCTCGACGATAATCCGGCCCTCGCGACTGAGATTGAGGGCGAAATCCGTCGTCAGACCATGAGTCTGCCAGTGTCCGAATCGGATGTGGATACGGAAGCCGAGGCTGTGGCAAGCGAGGAGCCTGCTGAGGGTTAATAGCTAGGTGGATGTTAAGGCTTCAGATTTACGTCGAGCAGCGATGGATTTGCTAGCTCGGCGTGAGCATTCGACGCAAGAAATAGTCACGAAGCTCAAACGGCGATTCGGGAAGCGACTCGAGAGCGACGACCTCGTGCATCACGTCGTGGATGAACTAGTCTGCGATGGTTTGCTGAGCAATGAGCGATTTGCGGCCTCCATGGCGCGACAGTTGGTTGGCAGGGGCAGTGGTCCGGCGAAACTGACTTACGAGCTGCGACAAAAGGGCTGTGATCCAGAGAGTGCTGTTGCCAGCGCGTTTCCCGACGGTATCGATTGGTTCTCGGTCGCCACGGACGTCTACGATCGAAAGTTTGGCAGCAAGCCAGTGCCTGAGGACTGGGAGAGCAGGCAAAAAGAGCGGGCAAAAAGGGGCCGATTCATGGCATCTCGAGGTTTTTCTCCGTCCCACTTCATGCATCTCTTGGAGGCTATGCGCGCTGGAGAAGAGACTATGGACTGAGTTCAGATTCTCGGCTTCGGCGCTCGTCAGCACCTCAGAAATTCAGCCAGTCTCATGTTTTCAGTCGCATTGAACCATTACGGACTCATCACGACCCATCACTGACCCATCATTAACTCATCAGAGGACGGCAGTTTCTAAAACAGCACCTCGCAGATCACGCGCTTTCTGCTGAATTATCGCCGAGTTAGCAGGTCCCATTCGCAGCAGCTGTTTTTGGACCGCACTCAAGGCTTCCAGCTCAGGGTCCATAAAGACCCAATTCGCTTCTTGTTTCATGAGTTCTACATCGCTCGGGACAATAGGTGTCGCTAGAATCTCGGTTGTGGCAGCTAACACGGCGCTCTGTATATCAAAATCGCCGACTCCCATTTGTGCCAGCGCTTTGGTCGCAATCGCATCATAGTCCCTCATCAGGCCGACTACGGCGGTTACATCAATACTGTTAACCCATTGTGCAAACCCGTCGTAGCGACTGAATCCTGCCGGATCCATTGTGACTCTCAGGCCGTTGTCGTTGATTGGGAAGGTCTTCGATGGTCTCCCGACGGGGAGTAATTTGTAAGGTACCTCGCCCCGTCGCATGGCATCGATGATTGCGACAGATCGTTCAACTATATAATCACCTGCAACAAACTGGGTCAGCGCCTTGCCGCCATTGACCGTATCGATTATCTGACGTGCATAGTCATCTGCAGTCTCTTCGGTGACGCTGGGTTTTGGCGGTGCTTCGGGCTCTGCGATAACGGTGATGTCGACGACCTCGGTGACCTCAGGCTCTGGTTCCTCGACGTCGACTGCCGCAACCATATCTATTTCAAGTGGTGTCACGTCCATAGACTGGCCGGTGGGCGGCTCTGACTCACCATAATCACCTGTCATGAGAATAAAGAAGAGTGTTGCCAGTATTCCTGCAAACAGGACAGCAAGCATAATTGGATTGGCTTTAGCGTCTTTGTCTTTTTCTGCCACCGATATTTCCCCTAGGTCGTTTGTTGGTAAGACTACCTAAGAACAATTGGACCTGCGACCGTTAGATAAGTTCGGGACGAGTGTCGGGTTTCGCGTAAGCATAGCGGTGACCATCCCCAACCAAGTGATAGCCGTCAAGCCCGACGCCAGTAACAATGCCGAGCAGGGCTAGATCTATAGTGCCATCAGCGCGCCATGCCTCTGAGGCGAACTGAATAGACTCGACCGAGCCAATGATCAGGTGAGTGCCGTTAATGGCAAGCGGTTGATGCTCTTGAAGCGTCAGACCAATCTGTAGCGGGGAGTCAGTGACAAAAGGCGCCGCATGACCGTCTAACCAACGTTCTGACAACCCACAGGCATCAAACTCTGATTGGCCGCGGTCGAATCGGGCAGAGGTGTGATGGGCACGTTGTGTCATCGACTCGCTCACGGCGTTAATCGTGTACTGCCCTGTGGCCAGAATATTGTCCAGCGTATGCCGCTCTGTTCCGGCAGGGGCAGGGCGTATGATCATCCCCAGAAGAGCGGGCGCTGCGCCAACATGGAAGCAGGAGTTGATAATCGATAGGTTCGTAGCGTGCTTCGTATCTGCGGTTCCGACCAAAACGACAGGTTTAAAGCCAGGAAGGCAGTTGATCAAGGCAGCGCGCTTACGACGCTCTAGGCCCGCAATGTCGTCTTTATCGAGCATCAGTCTGATTGTGACTTTTCGGGAAGCGGTCCGTACAAACCCTCATAACGACGCTTCGCCCAGAACGCATAGACCGGGTCGATCACGGTTCTGATAATGGGCCATCGTAGCCAAGCCCACAGCGCCCCAAACTTTGTATGCTGCCATGCAGCAACATTAGCGTCTGCGCCTACCACCCAGTCATCACCGCGCTTTAAGTGCAGGTTCAGCAGTAAGTCCGCCTTAGAGGGCATGTCATCTGTGATGTCCGTGTTGTGAATATCCACGAGCTCAAGGCTATCGCGCTTGAGGTTTGCGAGATGCTTCATTTCGCGAGCGCAAAGAGGGCAAGCTCCGTCGTAATACAGCGTGTCTTTCGTCATGATGATAGTCCGTGCATAAGCCACAGGTCTGATCCGCAAGCCTACTTACTGTTGCTCGAGAAAAGTGGGTTTGATCAGCTAGCGTCCATCTCGCCGAGCAACTCTTTGATGCTCTGGGCAAGCCCAAGCTCGTCCCCTTTTTTGAAGCCGATGTGGATCTCGCGGACGCGCCCGTCACCGTCAATTAGGTAGCCCGAGGGCATGCCATCGACAGCAAACGTTCTTGCGATATCGCCCTCAGTGTCAATCACCACCGGGAAGTCAACCGTGTAGCGCTTCAGGAAATCCCAAGCGTCCTCTTCGACGACGTCGATGCTGATCGCTAAAAACTGGACGGGATCGTCCGCAAATTGAGCGTTTAAGCCGTTTAAGGCAGGTAGCGATAAACGGCACGGCCCGCACCAAGATGCCCAAAAATCAACGTAGGTAATGCGGCCTCGGTAGTCAGACATGGACAGTGTCCCTTCAGCGTTCTGAATGGCAGGTAGTGACCAATCAGGTGCTGGAATTGGGGGGTCGACTACAACTTTGCTGTTACCGCCCGCAGCAACCGCCATCGTGTTCAGTGATATCAGCAGCACCGAGAACAGGCATTTAATAGCTTTCATTGAGGACCTCGCATGAATACACTGACTGATACGCAGTTATGTAGCTTTCTGATCAGTTAAGAATTGCTTCCGGGTCCTTTGAAAGCCACATTTAAATTCAAAGCCAGAGTTTATGACTTATGAGACGCCCGTCCAATTTAGGCTACCAACTCGGTGTCACAATGATCGAACTCATGATTACCATAGCGATCATCGCCATCTTGGTCGCCGTTGCGCTACCGTCATTTTCGGGCACCATCGAGCGTCAGCGATTACGGTTTGCGGTTGAAACTATTGTGTCGGATCTTCGTCTAGCGCAGACGAACGCGATAGCGCAGGGCGCGCGAGGGTCGTCGGTGGTGGAGTTTACGGTTAACGGCGGTGATGCGTCTATTTGGAGTTATTCGGTAAATAACACGCTGCTCGGTGCTCTGGTTAATCGATCAAGTACTGATTTTGCAGGCGGGCTGTCATTGGCAGTCACAAATTTTGGCGATTCAGATGGCGACGGTAACTTGGACGTGACGTTTACTGCGGATCGAGGACTCGATGCTGATGGTGATGGCTCAGTGCAGATTACCTTGGGTTCCACCTCGGCGACCGTGAGTCGCAATCTACTTGGATTAATTAGTGTCTGTTCAAACGCTAGTCTTGGATATGCATCATGCGGGAATTAGGCCTCAGTTTAGTCGAGCTATTGGTCGCAATTGCTATCGGGGCATTCATCGCTCTGGCGGGCACGACGTATTTCGCAACCACCTTTGGCGCGGGAATATCCATTCAGGAAGCGACACGCGCGCAGGCGCAATTTACGGCGCTGACAAACGCCGTACGCATTGAACTTCGCAGAGCTGGGTATCGCGGTAACCCAAGTCAACTAGCCAATTACCTCGTCACCACCGAGGGTTCGAGTGGTGTCGCGGGAGACGAGGGTACCTTCCCAGCCGTTGATATCAGTACCTCCGGTTGTGCGCTGATGAGCTATGCTCGGGAACATAGTTGTTCGGGGAGCGACAACGCGAACTTTGCCGTGTGCAGAGACACCGATGGTTCTTTGTTAAGCGGAACAGCCACGGTATTGCACTACCGCACTGGACTGAGACTTCAGAGTGGTGTTGTTGAGGCAGTCTCGGTTATTCATCCCAGTCAGTACGATGTGGTTGGTGCGACTGCTCCGGTAAGCTCCGACTGTGCAGCGGCCGGCGGCTCATCAGCGTGGCAGTCCATCACTACAGCACCGGATCTCTACGTTGATCGTTTTGTATTTACGATGCCTGGGGAAACTTATTTTGATGCTGACGCGGGATGCGAATTTTCGGTTGGCGGCTGCGAGACCAGTGCGAGCACCTGTGGAGACACTGTCTCTTGCCGAATAGAGCGCCTCTATAAAGTGGAGGTTTGCGCCTACCCCGGTGATACCGATAACCAGTGTGCGTCTTCACCGGAGGGTAGGCTGTATGCAGAGATATTTGTGAGTCCTCGGAATAATGTTCTCATTTCACGGGATTACGACTGATGGCACTGCAAGATCGGCAAGTGGGCTATTACACGATCGCGATTGTTGCGATTTTGGGTCTTTTGTCGTTGCTGGCCAGCAGAAATATGACGGTTGCGACTCAAGACGCTGTGCGACTATCCGTGCAAGAGCAGACTAGCACTGAGGCGTTTTATGCGGCAGAACAGGTCATGGGTCAGGCCTTGAGCTGGATTCAAGCCAATACCCCCACTTACACCAGCGGAACATCCGCCACTTACACGGCCGCCACCGCGGGCGTCAATGACGTGGTGATCGATGCCGCACAGGGCGCTTCAGATTCCGACAGGACGTACACAGCTGAGTTTTGGTATGTTCAGGGCAGCGGCAGTTCCGTTCGTGTTTTCGCGCGCGCAACTAATGCATTGGGCTCCCAAACTGTATCGCAGTGGCTTATTGAGCAATCGCTTGTCGTAGCCGAGGCGCTCGATACGCCCATTGGTCTTGCAGGCTGCTTCGGCACAATTAATGGAACGCCCGAGATTAATGCGGTGCGGGATGACGGTACTCGAGCATCAGGTACCAATACGTTGCGACTACCCTCAAGTTGCGGGACCACCTCAAGCGTCACGACGTCCTGTAACGGCAGCGATTATGGGAAGTTAAATAAAGACTCGGGTAATGGCTGCACGGAGCCTATATACGCCGAATACACGTCCTCATCTGATTTGTGGGCTAGCACGTTTAGCATTAGCGAGGCCGATATGAGGACGCTGGCTGATTCTTCAAGTACAGACAACGTGCATTGGATCGTAACAGGCGGGTCGCAGTCGCTCTCTAGTTATGGATCTGCCACCAGCCCGATTATTTTGATTTTAGAGGATTGCCCGTCGCTACCTGCCAATACTGAAATCATTGGCATTATTTTTAGTAAGGGCTCCAATTGTTCGCTGCAGGGCTCTGGTAATCAAAGGATAAAAGGCTCGCTCATTATCAATGGGACATCAGGCGGTAACAGCATTAATAAATGGAACGCCAACGATGTCGTTGAAGCTGCGTATATCTCAGGTAGCGACAGTGACAGCGGATTCAGCGCATCGAATCAAGTCGCCTTTGATGAGACGGCGTTTGCCGGAAACGTAAAATTACTGCCCGGTACGTGGACAGATACCGATGCTAATTAACCTTGCTTCATGGGTAGTAGCAGTGACCCGAAGGGCACAAATGCTGCATTAAATCGCCTAAAAATGCGCGGTAGGTCACTCGTGGGAATGTGTATTAAACCGTAATGCCCTGTTTTTGGGGTATCCTCGGCGTTTGGCGCGAAACGTCCGTTGTACACTGGTGTAAGCGCTATCGTCGTTGTGATGGCGACATAAAAAGGACGAGAAGAGATAGTGGGATTGTGAAAAGAAGCGAATCTGGCGTCGGGTTGGTGGAGGTAATGGTCGCAGCGGCTATTCTCTCGACCTCTGTTGCCGGCTCAATTTACCTCACGTCTACGTCGTCTCAACTGAGCGCGTCGTCAAGCAATGTGGTTGACGGTGCCGCCATGGGCGCATCTGTGGTGGAGATCGCACAATTTAAGCCTGATGCGTCGTATGTCAATACCCAAATCGGTTCAATGCAGACAAGCTCTTCTCGCAGTGCTTTCACACTTGACGGCGTGAGTGTGAGTAGTGCAGGCAGTACCGATGGGGTATCGGTAAGCGTCAGTTGGACAAATCCATATTTAGAGAGCTCGAACAAAACCCAGCGTTTTACCTTGGGAAGTAATGTAACCTCGAACACGAGTTTTCAGACGGTGCAAGAGGTCGTTGGTGCCGATTCTGGAGGACAACAGACGACCACCTATACGGTATCAACATCAGCCGGCACTGGCACTGCCATTTCGCCCTCGTCAGCACAGGTTGCCAGCGGCGGCTCAACATCCTTTACGGTCACTTTGTCAGCTGGCTACGACACGCTTGTGGTGAGCGGTTGTGGTGGCTCCCTTGTGGGAAATACCTACACCACCGGGGCAATAACGGCGGACTGTACGATTACGGCCAGCGCCACGGAAATTACCTATACCGTAAGTACGTCGAGTGGTACCGGTGTCGCTTCGCTCTCCTGTAATGATTCGACAGTCACTTATGGTGGCTCTACGACATGCTCTGCCAGTCTTGCTACAGGATATGAGTCCCTGACGCTGTCCGGTTGCAGTGGCAGCGCGGGCGGCAGTCCTTACAGTACGGGAGCAATTTACGCTGACTGTACTGTTAGCGCCTCTGCATCAGAGATCGCCTACACTGTCTCTACCTCAGAGGGCACGGGTACCACCTTGTCGCCGTCCTCGGCGTCTGTGAGCTACGGTGCGACAACCTCGTTCACGGCGGGAACCACGGGAGGCTATACCAATTTGTCGGTGTCGGGTTGTTTCGGAGGCTCTCTGTCGGGGTCAACCTTTACGACGGGCGCGATAACAGCCGACTGCACAGTGACCTCGTCAGCCAGCCAGAGCAATCAAGCGCCATCGGGGGTTGATGATGCCGGTTCTGTCAGCGAAGACGGTACCTTGGTAAGAGATATTAACCTTCTGGCTAATGATACGGATCCAGAATCGAACTCTTTGTCGGTTTCAGCTATTTCGGGTGGCAATACCTATGGAACACTGACGTCACAAGGTAATGGTGTTTACCGTTACACGTTGGATAATACTAACTCGACTGTTCAGGCGTTGAGTTCTTCCCAGACACTGTCCGAGGTGTACACCTATACTGTCAGTGATGGCTCGTTAACTGATACAGCACAGCTAACCGTTACGATTAATGGCGCTGATGAATCTGGTGTAGGGAATGGGCTAGTCACGCTCAACACCGTATGTGTTCAAAATAGCAACCAATGCGGTTTTTCGGTAACTGCAACGACATCTCCCGCAGGGCTTTGTACGATGTCACCCGCGAGTGACACGGCTACTGCCACGTCGACTTGCTCAGTCACGGGCGGATCGAATTCGACAGTCACCATTAACCTTGTTGTTAATCCCGATAATAACTATTGCACAGGTTTGCGGTCGGCATCGAGTAGTAACTACGCGCCTCAGCTTACACTCACTCCGAGTTCGCCCAACGTGACAGTGCGTGTTGAGTTAACCAATGGTAATGGGAACTGCGACAACGGACCGAGTATTAGTCCGCCATGAGGCGTGAGTCTCGGATCGCCGAGGTCGCTAAAATCGATGTAACTCAGTGTTTACCAGCAGCTTAGCGCGGCGTAGCCGCTATGCTCAGGTCCCGTCTGTCGAACCGCAAAAACGTTACATGTCGAGTCATTGGCCTGGTTGCCCGTGGGCGTCGCGGTAATGAGAAAACTGGTCGCGTCCGCGGAAACGACTTCCAACCGGTAATAGTCTCGCGAACTTGAATCGTAGCTCCCCATGCCCAGGGCGCTCATACTTGTAGCGTAGGTCAGGTTGTTGGCCCGATACTGTTCCTGCTCGATTTGAGCCGCCAGTAGCGTGTTTCGGGCATCAGCTCTGCGGCTCTTTATGACCTGATCATTCCAGGCAGGTCCCGCAATCATGGCGAGAATGCCCACAATTGCTACGACGATCATGAGCTCAATGAGCGTCATACCTGCAGCATGCTTATCTTGTAGCGCCATGACACCCTCCAAAGAAAAGGCCCAGCGCGAATTTAATCACATCTGAGCCTAGTTTGGACCGACATGTGAACGGTCTGTCTGTTACCGATTTCTGCCCAACCGCTCGTGTGCATCTACCCACTCGTTGGTTCGGGTAGCTTTGTCTACACGTGTCGCCGCTGCCAGCGACAGCTCTCCTGCTACGACTAAGCCCGCTGCGATCTCGCAAAGCTTGAGCGCGCGATCTTTGCCAAAGCAGTCCATCATCTCAAGGCATTCGCGTTGTGTGGGTAAGTTCGTACCGCCGCCGTAGCTCGCCATGATGATGGAGGGTAGGGTGATCGAGAAGTAGTGATCACCATCGCGGGTCATGCGCTGATACACAGTGCACTGATTGGATTCGCCAATATTCGCCAAGTCCTGACCGGTGGCCGCGTACAAGGCAGCCAAGCCGTTTGCTGGGTGACTGGCATTGTTTGAGCTTGAGGTAGTTAACGCCGACAGGGTTGTGATCTGGTAGCCGTACTGCATTTGCTCCGGGGTGATGCGTAAATTGTCCATGAGCACTTTACGCGGAATGGTCACTTCCGCAGTGACACGCCGCCCGCGGCCCTTGAGCATGTTGACCGCCGACGTTTTTTTCTCGGTGTCCCAACTGCCCGATAACATATAGTTCTTGAGGGGGCCGGGATAGTTGTTTCGGATCCACTCGCAGGCAAAAAATGTCGCGCGACTGGTCATATTCTGACCGGCGGCATCACCCGTTGAGTAGTCAAAACGACAGGCTACAAAGTTGTGAGTGTGGTAGTTCTCAATTTCGAGCAACTTTCCAACCGACGTCGTGCTCTCAGCCTGCTCGGTAATGGCGTCGACATTGGCCCGCAGCCACAACTGAAAGTCACGCGCTTCTCGCGCGTCGTTAAAAATGAACAGGGGCGCACGCTGCATCGATTCTGCCGACACGGTCGTTTTCACGCCGCCTGATTCGCGAATGACCTTCATACCGCGGTTGTAGCTGGCCAGCATGGTGCCTTCAACGGTCGCCATGGGAACGAAGAATTCTCCCTTGGCGTACTCACCATCAACTAGCAGTGGACCTGCCACACCGATCGGGATTTGAGCCACGCCCCAAATGTTCTCGATGTTCCCGGACATGACATGCGGGTCGTAAGAGAATTGCTTCGTGTGGTTGAGCGTGACCCCGGTTTGTGCCTCGATGAAGGCTTGGCGTTCAGCGATAATGTCCGGACTATAGTCATCCTCGCCCGAGCGTGGGATCTTGGCTCTTCCCTGAGCCATCGTCAGAGAATCCTCGCCTTGGCAGCATTGTACTCGCCAACCAGTTTGGCGACGTACTCGCCCGCTGTTTCTCGTACTTTGACGGCGCCAATACCCTGACCGGAGCCCCAAATGTCTTTCCACGCTTTTGCGTCAGTGTTACCGCCTGAACCAAAGTCCATCTTGGTTGGATCGCTCTCTGGGAGGTTGTTGGGGTCAAGACCCGCGTTCTCGATCGAGGGCTTCAAATAGTTGCCGTGTACACCGGTGAACAGGCTGCTGTAAACAATATCGTCCGCGCCGCAGTCGACAATCGCCTGCTTGTAGCCATCATCTGCATTGGCCTCTTCGGTGGCAATGAAGGCGGATCCGATGTAACCCATGTCGGCGCCCATTGCTTGAGCGGCCAGAACTGAGTCGCCGGTCGCCATCGAGCCAGACAGTAACAATGGACCGTCAAACCACTCGCGGATTTCCTGAATCAACGCAAAGGGCGACAGCTGACCGGCGTGACCGCCAGCACCCGCGGCAACAGCAATCAGACCGTCTGCGCCTTTGTTAATTGCGCTTTTTGCGTAGCGATTGTTAATGATGTCATGCAACACAATGCCGCCCCAACCGTGAACTTGATCGTTCACCCATTCTTTGGCGCCCAACGACGTAATGATAATGGGCACTTCGTACTTTTCGCACATGTCCATATCGTGCTTCAGTCGTGCATTGGAGCCGTGAACAATTTGGTTAACGGCAAATGGCGCTGACTTTTTGTCTGGGTTGTTCTTATCATGGTCTTTGAGTTCGGACGAGATGCGCTCGAGCCATTCTTCAAGTACGGGTTCGGGTCGGGCATTGAGCGCCGGAAACGAACCGATAACGCCTGCTTTGCATTGTGCAATGACCAATTCAGGGTTTGAAATGATAAAGAGCGGTGAGCCAATCACCGGAATAGACAGGTTCTCTTTCAATATTGCTGGAACAGCCATGTGAGTACTCCTCAGAACGCAGAACTGGATGTCGAAAAAAAACGAATTTGAACTTACAGTATGTTTATTTCGGCTACAAGCAAACAGGGGTTATTCCGCGTATTCATCGCCGTTTCGCCCGTGCATAATATGGATAACGATTCAGTGATTGTCCCGTATGTATCATAAACACTTTGGACTTAATGACGCGCCGTTTTCCATCTCGGTGAATCCGCGTTACCTGTTTATGAGCCAACGCCATCGCGATGCGCTGGCTCACTTGCTATACGGCGTTGGTGGGGGCGGTGGTTTCATTCTGTTAACCGGTGAGGTGGGCACAGGTAAGACAACGGTAAACCGGTGCTTGCTTGAGCAGCTGCCGGATACGACCGATTTAGCCATTATCTTAAATCCCGCGCTGAGTGCCCTTGAGCTCCTAGCAACGGCGTGTGACGAACTCGACATCGATTACCCCAAACAAACAGAGAGCCTTAAAGCGCTGACCGACGCACTTCACCAGTTCTTACTCGCAAATTTTGAAAAGGGTCGAAAAACCGTTCTGATGATTGACGAGGCGCAGCACCTTGATTTCGACGTGCTGGAGCAAATTCGCCTTCTGACCAATCTCGAGACTAACGAGGAAAAACTGTTACAAATCATTCTCATCGGCCAGCCTGAATTAACCGAAAAGTTAGCACGGCCAGAGTTGCGCCAGCTCAATCAACGCATTACCGCCCGCTACAACCTGCAGCCCTTAAATCAGGACGAGACAACGGCCTACATTCGCCACCGATTGGAGGTGGCGGGCCTGGCAGGCGGGGTGAGTCTGTTTGACAGAGGGGCAGTACGACAAATACACGCTCTTACGAGGGGCATTCCGCGACTCATTAACGTCTTATGCGATCGGGCGCTTCTCGGTGCTTACGGCCAAAAGCGCAATCAAGTCAATCGCTCTCTGGTTCGGCATGCTGCTAACGAGGTATTTGGCGACGCTCGTCAACCAGATTCACGCGGGCGCATGCGAGTTTGGGGGGCGGGCGCTGTGGTGCTCAGTCTCGCTATAGCGCTTGTCGCGGTGAACTTAGAGCAATTTAGCGTGGTATTGAAAGAAGAAAAGGTCAGTACGACTGCCCAAGTCGACGCGCAAGAGGCCGTCGTGCCCGAGTCCGTGGAGCCGATGGTGACACGTGAACCTACACAGCCAAACTGGGAACTTGGAGAAGCTGCAGGGTTGTCCAAGCTATGGCTTGCGGCGAGCGACCTCCCTGTTCCCGCGTCGATCTGTCCGCCACCGCCTATTACCGGTCTTCGTTGCACTGTGACTAATGCTCAGGTGTGGAACGACCTCGCGTCGCTCAATCGTCCCGTGTTACTCGCTACGGTGACCGCTGATAAATTTCAGGGCGCTATTTTGGTGGTGCAGTTCGAGGGTGCTGACGCCGTGGTATGGAGTGATCAGGGCCTGATTTTGGTGCCGCTCTCTGATCTTGCCAGTGCATGGACCGGCGGTTATACCTTTCTTTGGCAGGTCCCCAAAGGTTGGCAGGGTCCAATTGCGCCTGGTGAATCGGGCCTAGCCGTGTCTACTATCGCCGAGATGTTTGCGACATTAGACGGGATGACCCTCGGAGATGTCTCTGTCTATGGTCCGGCGCTTGAAGCCCGGGTCAGGCTTTTTCAGCAGTCTGAAGGGCTCGATGTCGACGGTGTTATCGGTGAGCGGACCGTGTTGCGCCTCAATACTCGTTTAGGGATTGGTCTAACATCAGCGCGTGCACTGTCTCGCGCCCAGCTCTGGGCGGAGAGTCGCTGATGTCAATGATCCTTGATGCAATCAAGCGTGCAAAAGAGAGCGATGCCAGTAACGGTGGCGTCCCGACGCTGGAAACCGAGCACTACGTAGCGTCTTCAGTGTCTGATGACGGCTGGTCGAAATGGGCCGTACCGGTCGCCGTTATTATCGTCACGGTTCTTATTATTCTTGTAGTGCTTTTCATATCAACAGGTGAGCGTGACGACTCCGCAGCACCGCAGGGTGAGTTGCTGCCGCCAGAGGATTCGGTTGCTGCGAGTGACTTGGCCGGTGACGAAATCGCAGCTCTAGGTAGGGCACCTGCCGAACCTAGTGGGGCAGACGTAATCGCGCAGCCATTGCCATCGTCGGATGCTCTAAACCGCAGGGCCTTAGCGGCGCCAGTCGGCGAGCGAGAAGGGCAGAGTTCCATAGCTGCAGCTGCGGCTACATCTGCGGCTGTGGAGAGCTCCCTGTCAGGTAATGGCATACCCAGAGCGGTCGTTATATCGGCAAGCAAGGTGGCCCCAGCTTCCAATCAGCCAAGTCCCGAGCAACTGTCGGAGTTGTATCAGGCGATGAACAGTGAGCTCTCTTCCAGCGTGGATACTGACGCTGGCAATGACGTAGTGAAGGAATCGACGGTAGCGTCAGCGGCAGTCGAGTCGGCAACGTCGACGCCGTTGGATGCTCGCGAGAATTCTGATGGGAGTGACGAGCCGGCCATCGACTTCGCGGATATTCTGGCTCAAGCGCAACGGGAATTGGGTGTGACGCCTTTGGTAGATAGCTCAGAGCCATTGCTAGAGACATTGTCTCAACAGATAAAAGATCAAATTCCGTCGCTCATTTACAGTGAGCATAATTACGCTATCTCTGGAGCCTCAAGTGTTGTTCTCAACGGTGAGACGCTTGCTGAGC
>CAJYAI010000024.1 GCA_913064725.1 uncultured Alteromonadaceae bacterium
GACTTGTAGGCCTAGAAAGCCGATCGGACCCACGGTGCCAGCAAAAACGGCGATCACGGCGACAATGTCAGTCATATCGCCGATCCGGCCCCGCACGCCAGCTTCGCCGATAAGTGGATAGAGTAAGCTGCGAGGCGCCAGTGGTAGCCCCAGGTCATAGTGCAAGTACATAAGCAGGACCGCCGTAAGGCTACCCAGAATGGACCATGCTAGAAAACCCCAATGAAGAAAGGCCTGCGCTAACGCGACACCGGCCAACGATTCGGTTGTTGTCTGGCCATCAAATGCCGGAGGTGGCGACACAAAGTGTGCAATCGGCTCGGCGGCAGCCCAAAACACACCACCACCGGCAAGCAGAGTACACAAAATCATCGCGCCCCACTGAAAATCGGTAAATTCGGGAGCGTCGAGGCCGCCGAGAGTCCGAGTCGCGCCGTCGCGCGTTGCTATCCACAGCGCGATCACGAAATTACCGAGCATCAGTATCTGCCAAAAAAGGCCAAAATACTGTGCACTCCAGTTAAAACCCTGGTCGATGAGAGCACCAAATAAATCCGTATCGATAAAAAATACAGCGAGAAACAACAGCACTAAAACGCCGGCACCGACGGTGACGTTCCAAGAGACTGTCTGCTTCGATTGGTGGTTATCGGTTGTGCTGCCCACGTCTTCCTCGCTATTTTATGTATGTGGCCGCCGGATCAGTTTCGTCGTTACTGATCGAGGCCCCAGCCTTAGTCTGCGGGTCCTGCCCCGAGTCGAGAGTTTCCGGTTGATTCCACAAGTGTTAATTTTGCAAATTGGTTGAGCGTAGCCCACAGCGCATCGTCGACCGTGATCCCGCGGCTCCCACTCTGTGATCGAGCATCGAGGAGCTCCGCTTCATCATGCTTAGCTAATAAATTGTATTCGTAGTCGGATCGCATAGTGGGCAGTAGATCAACGTGGTTTGCCATAACGATGCTGATGCCCGTGTTTTCTTGAGTCTCTTCGGGCACTTCAGATACTGCGTAAATTCGAATGGATGGCACCGATGAGTTCGCACGAAAACCAACGACTTGCTCGGTGAGAGGTTGCTGCGAATTTCGCCAAAAAGCGGTAATGTTCATCCCGCGGTTCGCCAGCCGTGCCAAGTACCCCATGATCAGTTGTCGCTGTCGGCAACGCCTAATCTTAAGAATAGACAGTCCGCGCGCTCTCGCCTTGGCGAAGGTCAGCTCTAGCGGAAGGTGGGAGCAGGCCAATACGCTTGCGTTGTGCGCGTCGAGGACGGTGACATCGGTATCCTGATAGAGCCTCTCAGCCGGCGCGTGGGGATGTTCAAGGGAATACTGGGCCAGTGCGTCGCTGAGCGCTTTCAATCCTTCGAATCCCAGGCTCTCCATCCAGCAGAGCATGTCGGCGGCATCGACGGCCTGGCCGTCAGAAAATCCCATACCAATAAACGCTTTGCGAGAGAGAGACTCGAGTTCATTAAAGGACACTTTCATGGTTGTGGGATGCTGGTGTTAGGTTGCTCGGGGCAGACAGGGAAGCTCCAGTCATCGAAGGCACTCAGATCGGTGGGTTCTGCATTGAGCTCCGATAAGAGTGGTGCCCCCTGAAAGAACGTCACGCGAACCCATCGATCTCCGCGCGGATCGAATCGACTGGCACCTAAAAATGATAATTTCGCGCGCAAGAGATGCATGGGCTTCATATCACGGTGCCAGAGATTGGCTCGAATTTCGCCATAGGCCGAGCTTGCCATCGTTTGAATGCGACGGATGATGTCAACCTCTCGAGGCTGCGCCATGAGGTAGTCTATTGTCAGCGACGTGGGCGATTCATCGAGGTAGTCATTAATGGATTGATGGGTGTGTTGAATTCGAGGTCCGATGGCAAGGGCAAGCTCCTTTTCCACGCCCTTGTCGACATGACGAATGCCCAGCCGCGGTTCCTCTTTCTCGACTGATCGATACCAGAACCAGTATTGTCCATCCTCGGTGTTAAAGCGCTCGTTTAGCGCCCAGTCAAAGTGCGTCTCTATCAATTGCCTAAGCTGCACCAGTGGCATATCAGGCACCAGATCGAACGCTTCCTCCACCGACATAGCATCTTCTAAGAAATCCACCTGATCTGGGTATAGCTCAATCAGCAGGGCGTTGATGAGCTCCTGCGTCTCTAGCGACAGAGCGGCTTCGGCCCAATCAGTCAGCTGCAGCCACAGGTCATCCTCAGCCGCTACTTGCTGAAGCCAGATTCTGACAAGCTCAAGTTGTTCTGTGACCTCTTGGTTTCTCGACGCCTGCTCGGCGTCCTCAACTGCAAGATTCTTCATGCTTTGTAAGACGCGAGTCACCAGGACAATCAGTTCATGTTGGCTTATTTCATTCGGTATTTGCTGCTTCGCCAGTGACAGGGCAGTCTCACGCATGTGCACCCATTGGTTAATGAGCAATGGGTGGTTGATCAAAAAGGGTGCCATCCCAAGGCCTGTCGAATTCCCGATACCGACGTAACGCCGGACGGGGTCAATCAACGTTGTTGCGCGGTCGCTTCGGCACTGAGCGATGTGTTCGACTTGGTCTATTGAAAATTGGCGAAGTACATATACGGCGCACATTTGTGCCGAGAAGGGGTGCCTAAAATCTGGGTTTTCTTTTAGTTGGCGATAGTCTGCGATGCCAAACTTGCCGTTGCCATACACGGCAGTCGTTCGGTAGAGGTAGCCTGCTGTTTTGAGTAATTCGATGGCGGGCTGTTGACCAGCGCTCAGCGAATCGACACACGCCGAGAAGTTACGGACACTCCGATTGGCTCGAGAAATAACAAGCAGTTGGGGGTGTTGCCGACCGGCCTCTTGCAGCGGGACGTTCTCAGCCAAAGAGGCCATTAGCGATGCCTCAACATCACCTTCTACGAGTCCAAATGTAAGATCCCACGCTTCTGCTATGACTCTATCGGATCGCTCAGAGTCCGCGAGAGCTTTAGCGAATATAACAACATGGTAGCGCGCGTAGGGCGTTTGAATGCGGTAAATCGCCTCACCGTAGCCAAGCTCGTCTAAATCGAACTTTGCGCGAACAATTTGCCATCGCTGTCGTCCCATTTTTCGGATGAGAGATCGGGAAAAGCTCAGGCGAGTACTGCTAAGCGCCCCTAGTCGCTGCAAATCCATCACCGTTGCAGGGGGCCGTAGAACCGGAGAGGGGACTTGTCCAATCTCTAGGGTCATGAGTTGCCGTGTACCAGGTGATCGCGCGCAGCAGGCGCGCCAGCCCGAGTTAACAGATCTACCCAGTTGCCGCCCATGATATTACCCAGATCGGTATCGGAGAAACCACGGTTAGCCAGCGCTGAAGCAATACCGGGAAAGTCTCGACTGTCACTAAACCAACTCAAGCTGTCAGGCCACCCTGCATTACCTGAGGAGCCTTCGCCATAGTCCATGGTCTTTGACCAGCGTCCATTGCGCATCCATTCAAGCACGCTTTGTGGTTGGTTTTGGCATAGATCAGAACCCAAACCGATTCGTTCTACACCCATACGCTCAGCCGTCCAAACAACCATGTCGCAAAAATCGTCTAAGCTGCATTGCGGACCATTCTTGAGATGGAATGGATAGAGAGAAAAACCGAGGATGCCCTCATTCGCTGCGATTGCGTCTATAACTGTGTTCGACTTGTTTCTTAGCGCTGGATGGAAGTGACTGGGATTTGCATGTGAGACAATAACCGGGCTTTCTGAGTAATCGATGGCTTCAAGCGTCGAGCGTTCCGCGCTGTGCGACATATCGATGACCATACCAACGCGGTTCATCTCCTTGATCACCTGTTTCCCAAAGCGCGTTAAGCCGCTATCGTCATCCTCGTAGCAGCCGCAGGCTAGCAAACTTTGGTTGTTGTAAGTCAGCTGCATAATCATCAGACCAAGACGACGCATCAACTCCACCAATCTAATATCATCCTCTATCGGCGAGCAGTTTTGCGCACCGAAGATAATGCCGATTTTCCCTTCGGCCTTGGCAACTGCGATATCACTGGGATTGAAGACGGGGCGAATCAGGTCGGACATCGACTCAAATCGCTGATTCCACTCTCCGAGGCGTATCAGGGTCTCTCGTGTATTTTCATGGTAGGCGATAGTGACATGAACACAGTCGAGGCCACCTTCGTGCATCTGCTCGAAAATCTCTCGTGACCATGCCGAATACTGCAAGCCGTCAACCACTGTCCAATCTGGATTCATTGCATCACCCTAATGCTAAGCTTGGACGTAGCTTGTTTTTACAGTGGTGTAAAACTCGCGCGCATACTGACCCTGCTCACGTGGGCCAAAACTCGAGTTTTTACGACCGCCAAAGGGAACATGATAATCTGTTCCGGCCGTTGGTAAGTTAACCATGACACAACCGGCTACTGCACGTTGCTTAAAGTCAGATGCGGTCTTGAGAGATTGTGTGATGATGCCCGCAGTTAAGCCGAATTCCGTGTCATTGAGCATGGCGAGCGCGTCTTCGTAGTCTCGTGCTTTCATAACGCAAGCAATGGGCGCGAATAACTCGGCTCGGTTGATACGCATGTCATTTGTTGTGTCGATAAAGAGCGCAGGCTCCATGAAATACCCTTCGGTCGATTTCTGTATTGGCTTGCCGCCAAACACCAGATTTGCGCCCTCAGATAGACCATCCTCTATCCAAGCTAGATTTTCATCGAGCTGTTGGCGAGACGCTACGGGTCCCATGTCGACTCCTTCCGCCAAAGCGTGCCCGACGGTCGTCGATCGCAACTTTGCGACGAGTTTGTCAACAAATTGGTCGTGAATAGCTTCGTCTACAATGAGTCGGGAGGAGGCTGTGCATTTCTGTCCCGTACCGCTGTAGGCTCCAACGAAAGCGGCGTTGACGGCGACATCGAGGTCAGCGTCCGCAGCCACGATGAGCGCGTTTTTGGAGCCCATTTCCAGCTGGCACTTCACGAGGTTGGCGGCGGTCGCTTTTGCGACCTCTCGGCCTACGGGCAGGGACCCTGTGAACGAGACGGCATGGATTTTGTCGCTGTTAATAATGGCGTCACCCACGGTGCTGCCGGAACCCATTACCAAGTTGAACGTGCCAGCGGGCAGAGCGCTTTGACGCGAAATAATTTCTGTCAGTGCCCAGGCGCTGGCGGGAACTAAATTAGCTGGTTTGAATACAACTGAATTGCCAAATGCTAGTGCAGGTGCGATCTTCCAAACCGCAGTCGCCATAGGGAAGTTCCAGGGGCTAATGACCGCGACGACACCAACCGGTTCGCGTCGAGTATCGACCTCGATACCTGGTCGGACAGAGTCAGTACGATCATCAATTTGCCGGTGTACCTCGCCTGCAAAATAGTGAAAAAATTGCCCTGATCGATACACTTCGCCGATGCCCTCAGCGTGGGTTTTTCCCTCTTCTCGAGCTAATAATTCGCCGAGCTCGCGGCTTCGCTCGATAAGCTCATTGCCAATCGCCATCAGCACGGAATATCGCGTTTCCATTGGTGACCGACCCCAATCACCAACAGCGTGATTGGCCGCAGCGATAGCGTCGCTGACGTGTTCGAGCGAGGCTTGTGCAAAGTGTCCTATGACATCGGCTGTATCTGAAGGACTGACGTTTGTGATTGAGGTCTCGGTGCCGGTCCACTGGCCGTTTATGTAAAGGTTGCCACTGATACACGGCCTAGCTGAGTCACTCATAGGTTTTCCTTATGCTTTTTTTCTTGCACTGCTTGTTATTCGAATACACGGCGTTGTTAGTCCGGGTAATCGTTCGTTATTTAGAACGGTATGGTAAAGCCATGGTGCCCATAAAGACATTTAAAAAAACACCACTATGTGGTTGGTAAAGCCTGTGTCATCAGGTCAGTAATCGCATGGTTTGACGCGTGTTACAGTTGCGACATATCTCATAATTAGCTGGGTTGCCACAGTGGGCCAATTGTCCATTTCTTATCTTGATGACGTGCTGGCGATTGTGGAAAAGCCTGCCGGTATGCTGGTGCATCGAAGTCCCATCGATGCGCATGAGCGCATATTTCTGATGCAATCGCTGCGCAATCAATTGAATCAACATGTGTACCCTGTGCATCGCTTAGACAAGCCCACTTCAGGCTTGGTGATGTTCGCGCTAGACGCCGTCACTGCGCGCGAGATGTCCCAGCAGTTTGAGCGCGGTGCTGTCGAGAAAATCTATCATGCGTTTGTGCGCGGGCACGTGACCACTAATATGCTGATTGATCATCCGCTGAGAGACGAAGTTACACGCAACGGCAGTAGTATCAAAAACGGAACTGTCCGCGAAGCGCGGACGCAGCTGCGCGCATTGCAAACATGGACCATACCGGAGGCGGTTGATCGGTATCCTGAGGCGCGGTATTCGCGGGTTGAGCTCAAGCCTGTCACGGGTCGTTACCGCCAATTACGGCGGCACATGAAGCATGTCTCCCACCCAATTTTAGGCGATGTGCGATACGGTAAGGGCACGCACAATAGGTTTATTGAGCAGCACACAACGATAAAACGATTATGGCTGCATGCCACTGAGTTGCGTTTCAGACACCCCGTAACAGACGATGTGACAGCGGTTATTGCTGCGCCGCCCGACGATTATCGAGTGCTGGCAACTTGGTTGGATTGCTACACGAATACGGCATAGTGAAAAGCAGTACCGAGTCTCAGCATTCGACGGCCGTGACGGGAATTTTCAGACCATGAATTGCAAGACCGCCCCGCGCCGTTTCTTTGTAGCGGCTGTCCATGTCCTTGCCGGTCTCTCTGACGGTATCGATGACTTGATCGAGTGAAATCATGAACTGACCATCACCGGCGAGGGCCAAATCGGACGCGGCAATGGCTTTTACAGCGCCCATTCCATTTCGCTCAATGCAGGGGACTTGTACCAAACCACCGATGGGGTCACAGGTTAAACCTAGGCAGTGTTCGACGGCGATCTCAGCTGCATTTTCGATCTGTCGTGGGCTGCCTCCCATAACGGCGGTAAGTCCTGCCGCTGCCATTGAGGCCGCAGCGCCCACCTCGCCCTGACAACCTACCTCGGCACCTGAGATAGATGCATTCATTTTGAACAAGCTGCCTATGGCTGTCGCGGTTCGTAAAAAAGTGCTTACGTGACGGTTGATACCTGCGCTGTTTAAGCGGTGCTCATCCAAATGGGCTCGCAATACAGCAGGTACGATACCGGCCGCGCCGTTTGTCGGTGCAGTGACAAGTCGTCCACCGGCCGCGTTTTCCTCATTGACCGCCATGGCATAGACCATGGCGCGCTGGGCCTGGTTGGCTGGAGCCTTGCCTCCCTGAGAATTGCTCAGGAGACGACGCCATAGCGCAGCCGCTCGGCGTTTTACACGAAGACCACCGGGTAATTCACCTTCCGTCGATAGACCCCGATCAATGCACTCGGACATTACTTGCCACAGCGTGATGGCGTGAGCGTCTCGTGACTCACTGCGCAGACACAAGTGCTCATTCTTCGCTTGTAGCTGCGCTATGGATAGATCTTCCGAGTCACACCATGCCACCAGTTGATCCATACTTGCATAGGGAAAGGGTGTTTCGTCATCCACTAAGTCTCCCGTCGCGAGCGCACGACCTTCCTGATCTTCGACCATACCGCCGCCCACAGAAAAATACTGTGCTTCGGCGATGAATTCATTGGAGCGCCATGCCTTGAACGTCATGCCGTTGGGGTGATTTGGCAGAGGCTGGGTATCTCTGTGAAGAGCGTCAGTTGGCTTGAACTGAATACTATGGCCGGCCAATGACTGCAGGCGACCCGTATTCATCGCGATTTCCCATGCCAACTCAATATCAACGAGGGTTACGGTGTCATAGTGATGACCCATGAGCCCTGCGGTGATTGCTCCGGGCGTGCCGTGGCCCTCACCTGTTGCCGCTAATGAGCCGTGGAGTGTGACTTCGATGCGGTAGGGCTCTGTGGCATGGCAGACGTCCAGCCCCGACAGAAAATGCTGGGCAGCGTGCATCGGTCCCATCGTATGACTGGATGAGGGACCTATTCCAATTTTGAAGATGTCATTTAATGCGAATCCTTGCATCTATCACTCCTCACTTCGTGGGCTAACGCTACCGCAAAGTAAATTCGGTGAATATCGACTTTTTTATGCATCGAGTAACGACTTGGGGGTAGGAGCGCAGCGCAGCGTTTTTTTAAGGCCGTAAATGTTTAGCGCGGTAAATTTTGAGGGCTGCAAACTGAGGGCTACAAACTGAGGGCTACAAAGAAAAAGGTTAGTAACCTAACAATGGATTTGAAATCCGATAATTAGCAATGACGGAGTCCGAAGCGCTGCCAACTGTGAGATTTCGTGTTGGAAAGGTGCAGATTACGGACTGATTCGATGCGTCGACCGCTGCTTATCCGCCCAAACGGCGATAGACCAAAAGGTTAAAATGAAACAAGAGCCGGTAGAAGTGAGCTTTAAGTACCTGACAGCTGGTGAGAGCCTGCTGGCCAAGGTCAGACTAGGCATCATCGCGATAGGAATTTACGCATTCGTGGGACGCCAGCTATTTGAGTGGTGCCGAGAGAGCCGTTTTATGGGAGTAGGCGACGCGTGTCAGTCCTGCGAACAGCGGATTAAGTGACAGTGGATCTGATTTGAAACTGCGGCGCTTCATATTGCTTACTGGTAATAATTGATTCGAGGCTACTGATCCCGCGCTCTGCGTCTGTGAGCGTGTTGTAGAGTGGCGAAAAGCCAAAGCGAATAAGGTTGGGTTCTCTAAAATCAACAACAACACCGTCATCGATGAGTGCCTGGCTAATAGGGAAGGCGTGATCTAAGGCCAGACTGACCTGAGAGCCACGTTTGGCCTCATCGAGCGGAGTGACAATGACAGAGTCGCCTTGCAACAATGCACTTTTTTGCCAAAGCGCGATGAAATGCGCGGTCAAGGACAGGCTGCGCTGCCTCAGCTCGGTCAGGCAGAGGCCGTCAAATACGCTCAGCGATGATGCCACTGCATTGAGTGCCAATACGCTTTGAGTTCCCGTTAGGAAGCGTCGAACCCCGGGGGCGGCGTCATAGTCTGCCTCGAAGTCAAATAAACGCGCATGACCCATCCAGCCAGGCAGTGGGTTCTGTGAGTGCTGATGGCGCTCGTTAACATATAAGAAACCGGGTGCACCAGGGCCGCCATTCAAAAACTTATAGGTACAGCCGACAGCAAAGTCCACTTCCGAGGCAGCCAGGCTGATATCAACTACGCCGGCACTGTGGGCAAGATCCCAAATGATCAGCGATCCGGCCGCATGTGCGACTTTAGTAATGCTGCCCATATCCCGTAGCGTTCCTGTTTTATAGTCAACATGGGACAGTACGAGGACCGCAGAGTGCTTCAAGTCACCTACGGTAACAGTGTCGACATCGACCGATTGAACCTGACAGCGCTCGGGGCCAACTAGACTTGCCAGCCCCTGTGCCATGTAACTATCGGTGGGGAATTGGCCGGCTTCGACCGATATGAGTGTGCGCGCGTTGTTGATCTCTAAGCTCGCCGCCAAGGCTTTAAATAGATTGATGGATAGGTTGTCACAACAGACGATGCTACCTGCGGCGGCGCCTACGATGGGGGCAATCTGGTCACCCACGCTTAGCGGTAAATCAATCCAGTCGCAGGTATTCCAGCCGGTAACCAGCTCACCTGCCCACTGTCGTGAAATGACATCAGTCATGTGAGATTGGGTCATTTTGGGCAGTGCTCCGAGAGAATTGCCGTCTAGGTAGACCATGTTCTCGGGTATCTGGAACTGCGATCGCAACTGGGCAAACTGCTCGTCGGTCATTCGCTTGTGCCTTTTTGCTTCGACATTTGTTCGAGTATTGACAGCATGCGACTGAAGGCCAAGGTGTCGGGATGAATGAGATCGAAATGACCCGATTGGGGGATCATTGTCAGCTGGTCTTTCGCAAGGCCAGCCACCTGATCTTTGCCAACGATGGAGTCGATATGACCCAGTATGATGTGCACGGGAACCTGTATCTCAGTCAATGAGACGGATGCGTCTCTATAACGTTCATTGGGTGCGTAGGTCTCATCGCCCATAAAGGGTGCAACCATCGATTGACAGCTGCCGTCTTTCGCTCCGTAAGTAACGAGGTCGATAATCGGTGCGAGACCAACTACCCCGGCGATGGGTATGTCAGTCTGAGCGGCTCGCAGTGCAAGGTGGCCGCCTGCAGAGTGACCGATTAACAAGGGACGCTGTTCTGTTTCCTGACGAACAAATTTGGTTGCGTTGATCACGTCGTCAAGGCTTCCTGGCCAGCCACCACCAACATCGCCGACGCGCCGATATTCGGGGAGCCAAACCTCAAATCCGTGTGCGGCGAGCGCTTCAGCCATGGGTAAGAGGTGATCTCGGTCGTAGGCGTTTGACCAGCAGCCGCCGTGGAAAAGAATGACGCTGTATTTTGGGGGCGCTTGGTGACTACTGATGTTGATCAGCGTATGCCACTGTCCTTCTCCATACCTCACCTCGGTCTCGTATGTCGCGTGTGAGAGCGCCATAACATCGTCAAACGAAACCGGACTGGCATGAGCGTGAAAGGACAGCAATGACCAGACACCGATCACTGTCTGATGCACGAGTCGAAGAATAACGTGGCACTTGGACATGCGTCGTACTATACAGCAACGTAAAACACAGCAACGTAAAACACAGCAAAACGCAGAAGGTTTGAGTTAGTTTACTGTTCTCGCTTCCACTGGTTCGCTGCCCACGATAAGGCCCCATAAGCAATAGCCAGTAACAACACAGCACCGGCCTCGTACAACAGGTGAGTGGGTTCTGAGTCCTTGCTGAGTAGTATCAATCGCGTGATACCAGTGATAGCAATGAGAACCGGCAGGGTTACAGGTACGCTGTGCGTGGAATAATACGCGTAGGCCATACCCAGCACTTCGAGGTAGATGAACAGGAGAAGCAGATCCGCGAGGTTAATATCTTGCTTCAAGGCAAGAGCACCCAGTTCAAATCCAACCGCGACGATCGCTAGTGCGCCAATGAGTAAGAGTAGACCCCGTTCCGCGAATGCGAACATGCCCAATACGACATCATCAAAGCGATCGATGAACTTGTGCTCTTCTAAACTGCTTTTGTGATCGTCTTGCTCACTCATGGTGTGCTTCCCTAAAACCCCAGCCTCATGTATCTACGAGCGATCATCCAGTTTCGTTCAGTCAGGGCGGTTTTTTTTGATGGACTGTCAGTGCAGCGAATCTCTGATAGTGAACCTCTGATAGCGAACCTCTGATAAGGTAATGATCAAACGGGTGGATGATCCTGTTGTGATCGCTTCTTGAAGCAAGTTAGAGGTATTTGAGCATGACTATATCGCTCTGTGAGCAATTAGATCGTCGTCGACAGGCATATCCAAATCAACTCGCCTATGTCATTGATGACGATGAACGTGATAACCAGACCAGCATTGACCACGTATTTCGACTCGCGAACGGCCTTCTTGCAGCAGGGATCGGGAAGGGCGATCGCATTGCCGTGTTGTCGCGCAATAGTGTCGAATGCGCAGAGGCGATGACGGCAATATTGTGTTCTGGGGCAAGCATGGTGCCGGTGCCCAATACGGCCACTCCAGACGCGCAGAAAAATATGCTGCTCGACAGTGCGGTGAAGGGGTTGTTTGTATCAGATCAATACCGGGAGGCTGCGCTTGAGCACTTTATGGATCTTCCGACAGTGAGGTGCGATCTGCGTTTTGCTCTGGAGACACCTTGCGAGACCTTTACAGATCACACGAGTTGGGCGCACCAGTTCGCTTCTGACTCACCTGACGTAACCATGGCGACCAATGAGGAGTATGACATTCTCTACAGTTCGGGGACGACAGGCACCCCGAAGGGCATTATCCACAGTCACCTCGCGCGTAATTTATTGATCTCAGGCACACAAACCATGGCCTTCGAGGGGGGGCGGGTACTTGTCAGCACACCGCTGTATTCCAACACCACCATTACGACGTGGTGGCCATCCGTCTGGGTTGGCGCAACCCAGGTGATCATGCGTAAGTTCAACGCTGATCGTGCGAACGTGCTTATGCGGGAGCGACAGATTACGCACGCCATGCTGGTCCCCGTGCAATACCAGCGTATGTGGGCGGCAAGTAACCACACATCAGAAAACTGGCAATCGGTTCAGTGGCTTTTTTCGACCAGTGCCCCGTTGTCTGAGGAGATGAAGCAGAAAATTCTTACCGATACGGATGCTCAATTACTCGAGTTTTATGGACTTACTGAAGGTGGCGTAGCCACGACCCTAGTGGCGCGTAAGGCTGCGGAGCTGGGTAAGCTTGGCTCAGTGGGTCAGGTGCAACCCGGTGGTGAGCTGAAAATTCTCAGTGAGACCGGTGAGGTGTTGGGACCGAATGAGGCGGGTGAAATTGTCGGGCGGACGGGGATTATGAGCGACGGTTATCTCAATCGCGAAGAGGCGACGAGAGCCATGCACTGGTTGGACGAGGACGGTCAGCTTTTTTACCGATCGGGCGATGTGGGTTATCTGGATGAGGACGGATGGTTATTTTTAAGTGACCGTATCAAGGACATGATTCTGTCCGGTGGGCAGAATATTTACGCGACCGATCTAGAGCAGGTACTGAACGCCATGTCTGATGTGGTGGACGCTGCAGTGGTCGCCAAACCATCAGACGCATGGGGAGAGACGCCATGGGCTTTTGTTGTGAAGAACGCCGGCAGTCAGCGTTCTGGGGATGACATTCGTCTAGACGCAAATTCGCAACTAAGTCCTATTCAAGCCATCGCTGGCGTGACGCTGGTAGACGAATTACCTCGAAGCGACATCGGGAAAATTCTCAAGCGCCAGCTTCGAGACACATTCTAAGACACGCGGATAGATTCGCGCTTATTTGGCCAGCATATAGTCAAGTGTCAGGGAGGTGAGCGCCTTCACACCCACAGGCAACGCCCGTTCATCCGCATAAAAACGCGGTGAGTGGTTGGGGTGTACCAGCGTCGGATCGTCCGACGCCACGCCTAAAAACAAAAACAAACCGGGAACTTCGTTGGCAAAGTAAGAAAAATCTTCAGCAGTTGTTGTCTGTGTCGCCTCGATGAACCCGTCCCCTGCAACCGTTTCAAGTGTGGACGACATTTGACGCAACAGGTCAGGGTCGTTGCGGGTCACACCATAGCCCCGGTCAATAACCACGTCTGCGGTTGCCCCGGCTGCCTCAGCAATGCTCGTGGCAGTGCGTCGGATTCGCTTGTGGATATCAGTGCGCGTTGCTGCATCAAAGGTTCTGATGGTGCCCTCGAGTTCCACGGATTCAGGAATGATGTTGTTGCGCACACCGCCCTCGATGCGTCCCACGGTCACGATTGAGGGCGTCAGAGTGGCGTCTAACTGCCGTGAGATGATGGTTTGCAGTCCTAAAACCACTTGGCTCGCAGTGACAATGGGGTCCACACCAGCCCAGGGAACCGCCCCGTGCGTTTGTTTCCCGTTTATGGTGATTTGATAGCGATCGGACGATGCCATCAGGCCCTCAGGTCGTGTAGCGACAGTTCCGACTGGGAAGGGAAATACATGAAGTCCAAACACGACGTCGGGTTTTGGATTGGTGAAGGCACCCTCCATAAGCATGAGCTCCGCCCCACCCACCGACCCATCCGGTGTACCTTCCTCCGCTGGCTGAAAGATGAACTTGACCGTACCCGGTAACTCATCGCCCAAACCTGCCAACACCTCCGCCACGCCCATCAAGATCGCCACGTGATTATCATGGCCACAGGCATGCATGACGCCAACTTCTTTTCCTTGGTAAACGCCCTTGGCTTTTGACGCAAAGGGGAGGTCGACCAGTTCGGTTACGGGCAATCCGTCCATATCGGCGCGCAGGGCAACGACCGGTCCATTGCCACCCCGTAGGGTACCGACAACACCGGTGTGGGCAACTTCGGTCTCAACCTCCATGCCTAAGGCCCTCAAGTGGTCAGCAATAATCTTCGCTGTTCGAAATTCCTGATTACTGAGTTCTGGATGTTGATGAAAGTCACGCCGCCACTCGACAACTTTGGGCATGACAGCCTCGATACGTGTATCGACATTGAGAGGTAGTGCCTGCGCGGTCGCGTTGCTAAATAGGGCCACCACGAGTAGGAGCAACGGGTTTTTTTTCATCGGCGTAAATCCTTACGGTGAGAATAGTTCCCAAATGTTCAGGCTTTATAATGTCGTGACCGGGCAAGAAAATCTATGACAAAAGAGGCGATTGAGTCGAGCGCCTCGTGCATCAGGTCTGCCAAGTGTCGCGTGTAATCACAGATAAAGTAGTTCCGACATTCGGTGCCTTGATTTGGCAGCAGCTGAATGCCCAGGCGTATCCGTACAACCTCTGTATAAATGATGCTCGTAAGGCTGGGTGCCTGTCTCATCATGGTGTGAGGGCGTGGCAGTAACTGCTGTGCACATCTAACGGCGTCTCATGGCAGCGCAACGTGCACAGCAGGCTTCACGATTTAGGCCTCTTGTGGCTTGGTGGCCAGGCTGGCAAGGCGCGCGGCATGAGCTTCTTTGTTCTCGCGAACCTTGCCAATAAAGAAAAGACCCAAGAGCCAGAGCGCAGTAGAGGCGACGACCGTGTAAATACCTACTGTGTCCAAGGTGGCCTGTGACACGAGTCCGGGCTTGGCATCTTCGGGCCAGGCCGCAAAGCTTAAGATAAGGCCTGCAGAAAATGCACCAACCCCAGCCATGCACTTCTCGGCAAAGGATCGAGCCGCGAGCAGGGTGCCCTCCATACGTTTACCGGTTGACGATTCAACCTCTTCAACGGTGTCGAATACCATGGCCCCAACGGCGGTTCCCGCAACAATGATGCATGTGATGGCAGCGAGGTGACAGACGAGCACGGCGGTGAGAATGATGGGTGACTCGTTCGACGGCAACAAGTCTAGGACTCGCAGCAGGATCAGCGCATTTTCAAGCACCATAGCTGCGGCAAAGAAGCTGATGGCCGTATTGCGCTTACCAAATAACCGGCTACACGTGGGTGTGAGCTTTAAGCCGAGCACAGGTGCTAAAAACAGGGTGAGGCCGATGGTCAAAATGTCGACTGGCGCTAGCTCCCAGTAATAGCTGTAGTAGAAAAGAGTCAGGTTGGTAAATAGGCCAGAGGCGGCCTTGCAAACAATGTAAGCGATGAAGAGGATCCGATAATTGCGACTCACATTGAGCGTTAGCCAGATATCGTTAACGACCGTCCCGATTTTTTGTCGAGAGCCTTTTAAGCGCTCATCCTTCGGTATGTGCAGTTGTGGAATGTGCTTATGGGTGCCGATTCCGGTCACTAAAATCGCGATAGCCATGACGATGCTGCACGCGATGCCATAGACCACCCAGGTGTCGGCGTTATAGCGGGCGTCTTCGGTCCCGTTCATGCTGCTGTAAACAACAAATACCCACAACAAGTTCCACATGGTGAGACCGCCCCACCAGCCGAACCATTGCCGGAAAGCGATTAGGGAACTGCGCTCAACGTAGTCTTGAGTCAACTCTGGACCCAGTGCCGTGCTGGGTATCTCATAGAGCGTGATCGCCGTTCTAATGCCAATTCCCATCACGAGTAAATACCAGAACAGCCCCTGATCAGACGCTCCGGTGGGTGGGTCCCAGATGAGGAAGAAGGTCAATGCAACAGGGATGATCGAGCCATAAATGAATGGATGCCGTCGACCCCACCGCGACTGGGTATTATCCGAGATATAGCCTATGAGTGGGTCTGAAAAGGCATCGAAAATCAGCATAACGAGAATGGCTAGCCCCGCAAGATCAGGGGCTAGACCGAAGACTTGGACATAAACAAACAATAAAAAGTAGGCGAAGGCATTGTCTTTGATGCCATAGGCGATGGAGCCAAAGCCGTAGAGAAACTTTGTACTGAATGGCAACGCGGTATGACCGTCTGACATGAGCCTGTTCTTTTATTATCAGCTTGACTTCAGACTACGCAGTCTCACGTCTCTACGCAAAGAAATGTGACAGCTACGGAGTAAATAAGAGAATCAGACAGCTCGATCTCGGCGCTGCTGAGAAAAAGGTAAAAAAAACCGGGGCAGAGCCCCGGTTTCAGTGATCACCCTGCCCAGAGTTACACCGTTACTGCGTTACCACGGAAAATCTTCGACAAATACCGACTCTCAGACGGTGTCGGCGCTGGCACGGAGCACTGCATGACGGCATGCACCAGTCGTGTCATTTCTTCAGCCAGTTCCTGATCGTTTGAGGGCTCTTCGGTATGTGCTCTGCGCGTCAACTGCACCTGATTTATCGCGGGTACAGTCGGCAGACGCTCGCCTTCTACACCGAGCGTCACGGTAAAGGCGTGCAATGAGTTCTTAACGAACAAAGCGAGCGCAAACTCCTCTCGTGTAGAGGCTAACGATGTATCGGGTGTTATCAGCACGATCTGACAGTTGGGCACCAACGCTGACGTCCGCGCTACTCGGAAGTGGTGCGTTAACTGATCATGGACCAGTTTTCTAAACTCACCATCACTCAATACACGATCCCATGACTCATTGGCGCTCGCCGCCAAGGCATTGAGCGGCAGCCGCTCAAAGGGACTGCTAACGACAACATCATAGCCGCCATCATCACGCAAGATGGCGTCGAGGTTGGACTCAATATCGTCGCCAATGGCGCGGCATTCGATATTGGCACCATTGGGATTGCTCACCGCATGTTTTAGAGAATTTGCAGCGTCCTCCGTCTTTGTCAGAACCCAGAGTTTTTCGACGTGTTGCGCCAAAAAGCCATTCGCAATATTCGTCAGTTCGCTTTTCATGGAATTACCAATCAAAACGACGCGTTTACCCTTCAGCTTGGCCACCTCACTTTCATTAGGCGGCAGTAAGAGCTCGCCCTCGGTCACCGAGCGATCAAATTTCAGTCCGCCCGAGGGATGGAACGTCTCCCCACTGACGATGTCGTCGGCTAGGTGAAAGACGGTCGACAGTCCCACTTGCTCATCGGTGGGCATCTTGTGCAGATGCAGCCGGTTCAAAATGCCAGTTTCTATCTGCTCCGCTTGCTTGGATGTTTCCGCGAAGTCGAAGAAAGGTGCAGGGGCGTCGACAAAGGCATCCAAAAATTGGTCTCTCTGTTCGTCACTCAGCAGTCCGGCGCGCACCAAGCGAGTCATCAATTTAGACGCAATGCCGGTATGCATAAGGTACTGAGAAGAATTCCCTAGACCACCCGAGTCGCGAACCTTCAGAATCAAGCGCGCAATGGGTTTAGGTAGGGCGTCGACATCGACAGCATCCAGTCTATTCGTTGCAAGCGTTAAAACATCTGCAACACCGAAATCATCGGACATACCCGCTAGGATAGCTTTGTGGATTTCATTGAGCCGCTTATTCTCAAGGACGAGCAGGCCCCGACGATCAAACAAGCCAGGTGCTTCCGCCGATCCACGCAGGCGTGCACCATCCACCGGGCCCGGGGCTAATGCGTTGATTTGAATTTCGGGACCGAGATGGCGAGACAGTATCTCAGCAAGAACCCGCTGCCCGGCCTTTGATACGGCGTAATCTGCGCGATTTGGATAGGCCACCGCAACATATTTTTCACCGCCGAAATAACTTGAAACGTTCAGTATCGAGCCCTTGCCACCTGCTTTCATGGCTGGACTAAATTTTCGGATCAGCGAGTAGTTGGAAATCAGGTTAGCTTCCATCGTGCGGTCCCATGCCGCTCGCGTCATATCAACAACCATCTCTTCGGCACCTGAAATGCCAGCGTTATTGATCAAAAAGTCCACGTGACCCAGTTCTGCTACCGCGTGATCGTGTAAACGATCAAGCGCATCAGGATCTCCGACGTCAATGCCGCCCAAAATCTTGACCCGTCCTTCGGGTCGGGGGTAGCCAATATTGCGCAGCTCTTCAACAATATCGGCACGTGCTTCAGCCAGCTTTTCTTCGCTCCTAGCACTCAATAGTACTCGCGCGCCGGCTATAGCTAGGAAGCGCCCCAATTGCAGGCCAATACCCAAGCTGCCTCCTGTTATGACGGCAGTTCGACCCTTGTGCAGCCCTGGAAGAACACGAGAAATAGAGGAGGGCATCGCACTTTTTCCAGTGGAGCGCTTGATGCTTCTGGGTAACCAAAGGTTGATGGAATCCATCTTACGGACGCGGTTGGTTAGCGTTGCGGCCCAATCCGCGGCAAAGGTCAGCGCTTCGGCGTCTTCCGTATCGTAGCGAACCATCTGATTGGGCTGAACCGCCCAAGGCAAGTCACCTGTATTCGCCAGTGTTTCATCCTCGTGACGCCAACCCCTGATAAGTGCCTCGACCGATGCTCGAATGATCTCGTTCATTAGATTGCCGTGACGATCAGAGGGATTGGTGACATAGACGATGGCAGGTGGTTCGCCGTCTGCGAATAACAGGTCCATATTTCGGGCAAAACTGGAGGCAAAAGCCACTGGCGCGACGACTTCGTCACGGACGAAGTTTGCCACGTCTTCATCGTTAGCGGTGCATAATGAGTAGCCGTATTCGCCATTGGGCTTCTGTGGCAGTAAAATGACGCCATCCAGCTGGCCGAATTGGTCTGCGATCAACTGCATGGATCGGTCCACTGATTCGCGACGCAGTGGGTCTAGGTGCGATAACTGAATATCGCCAAGGTCTTTTGCCTGAACTAGTGCGCGAGCATGCCCGACTATGGGGAGATTCCGGAAGGCAAGCATGACGCGTGCACCACTCTGAATTTGTCGTTCTGCGAAGGTCACAGCTTCCTGGTAATCGTCACCACCTAGGATCAATACAACTTGCCCAGATAAATCTTCCAACCGCTTGTCTGGCCAAGACACTAGTTGCGATCGGCTCTGGGCCGGCACCTGCATGCCGTTGGTAACCTCGATGTGGTGTCCAGACAATGCCGAGGACTCATCGGAAGCTAGCCAGATAATGCCCGAAGCCACATCTGTCGGTGTTGGGTATTTGTATTCCAAACCACCATCCGAGGTGCGCGTTGTAATCATCAGGTCACGAAACTCTTTACCAGTGCTGCCCGGTTCCACGCCTTGAAGTTCATCCATGCGAGCAAACACGCTTTCAATGCGCTCCGATTCAATCGGTCCGGGGAAGAGTGTGTTGACTCGTATCCCTTGCTTTTCGCCTAGCTCGAGGGCCAAGCCTTTTCCTAATGCATTGAGCCCAGACTTTGGCACCACATAGGGGATGCGTCCGTAATAGTGGGTTCGCGAAAAAATAGTAGAGACATTGATGATACTGCCACCCGCGGACATATGCGGTGCCGCTGCCCTCGCCATATTCCAGGGCGCCCCCAGCAAGTTCATCGCAGAGTCAAACATGGTTTGATCTGAGTCGGCAGCGCGCTGCTCGGCCTCTGTGAAGGGTATATCCCGAAGTGTGAACTTAGGGCCCGCGGCTCCCGCATTGTTCACTAAAACATCAATTGAACCGAATGCAGCGACCGTTTTGGCCACGATGTCGCGACAAACGGCGGGATCAGCACAGTCGCCGGTGGCGCTGACCATTGCGGCAGCCTCAAAGCCCTCTTCGACGAGGTCCTCCATAAAGCCATTGAGCTTGCTCTGATCTCGGCCTGTCAACATGACGCGAGCGCCCTCGCGAAGCAGCTGCCGCGTAATGAAGCTACCAATGGAGCCGGCAGCGCCCGTTAGGATGATGCATTTGCTGTCTAGTCGACGACCAGCGATGGACTGCGTTAACAGCTCCGGGGAAATATCGCTCATATCATTCATCGAAGTGCTCCTGCTGAACCTGTGTCTACTTTCGTCAATATTTCGCCTCGCTCCATCGCATCGCGAATAGCCCAGGCACGGTACAACTCATCCCGCGACTTCAGATTAGTACGCGGAAGGGCGTGCATAGCTACGTAGTTAGCACCGGCATGGCGGTTTTCCCACATGGCCTGGTGCGCTTCTGGCACACCTTCCATTGGAATAATGGTCGGCGGCAGAACGTTGATATGACCCGCAGCAATACGCTCCTGCATCTCGGCAAATTCTCGCGACGTATTTAGGTGCGTACCTCTGATTTCAGCGGTCGGCATGAGGATACGGCGTTGACGCATCCACACCTGTGGTGCATAGAAGGTGAAGCGGGCGCCCTTTAAGTCCTCGGAATAAACGATTTTTCCGACGTTTGGTTTGACGAGCGATGTCGCAAGTGCAAGACCATCACGTCCAGCGCGCTCAAAGACCACGTCTGGCAAGCCACGTTTGTCGAGCGTATTGCGAAGTAACGGTGCTATTGCCGATCCGATTGGTTTTAAGGTGCGATCCGAGAACGCCCTAACGGACTCTTTGAAGGCCGCAGACTCAGTGAACGGATTCGGCATCTTTTGAAATGGCCCGGGTGGATCGAAATCGTCACCCAGCCTACGCTCGATTTCTTCGATGCTGACAACGCCTTTCATCTGCGCACCGAAACCCAGAGATGTGACAAACTCCCGCTGTGACACGGTATCAGCCAGCACTGCGACCTGTGCGCCGCGCTGACATCCCACTTCGATTGCTTCGATGGCGACGCGATCCACTATGCCGTCCTCAGCGCCGGGTCCGTAGACCACAAGCAGTGATTGACCCGCACGTAAACCCGCTTTTGAAAATTGCGCTGCAGGCGTAGATGCGCCGGATTTACCCATAAAAGTAAAGCGGTAGCCTGAGGACGCGCCATAAAACGTCAAGACGCCGTTATCACCAAGCAGCTGAAATGAACGCGGAAATGCAGTTTCTCCGGCATGGGACACCGAGTAGTCGATCTGCCCACCGACAAGCCGCTCAGCTTCGGCGACAAAGGGTTCGCCTGCGGCTTCCCAGCTTGCCCACTCGGATGGATTATCCGGCACCGCGGTGAAGATGTCGGCCCAGCGTTCGTCCTTTCGATTAATAGCATAGCCACCAACCGCATTTACACGCTCGCCTCTCGCGTCACTTGACACCATCCCAAGTGCGGAACAGCTCGAGGAGAGGGCGCTGCGCAAACAGTCGTAGCCCGTACCGGTCGAGGCACCCTCTACAAACAGGCGCTTGTTCGGCTCGATGGCAAGTGTTTTGTAGAGTGCGCGGTGAATAGTGCCCATGGTCAGGCCATAAGAGCCAGCTTCTTCAATGCTCAAACCAGGTAGTTTTGGATGGAGCTGAGGTCCTTGGACGGTCAGGAACTGTGCGTGGCTACCATCATTGCGCTCGTAGCCTTGAATCCTGAAGTCGGCCGCCATGGGATCAAGACCTTGATCTGGTGCCATGAGTTCGCTTTGCCCTGAGTAAACCGTGACGATATCGCCTACTGATAGGCGACCTTCACGGATGAGGTCTTGGCCAAGCTGGGCGACCATAGCGACACCACCTGAACCGGTTACCTGAACATCCGCATCACGTGCGTCAAAGGGAGAAACGGGAATGCCTGTAATCGCCCAGATGTCATTGAAGTTCATCTCGGAGGCAAGGATGTAAACCAAAGCCTCGTTGGGACCTGGCGAGGGGGTAGGTAGCACCAATTCTTTTTCAGCCACCTCGGGGTCGCCGTGAAGCGGACTACCATCCACATGCGAACGCATCACACCATAACCCAATTGATATTCCGGAATCGGAGTAATACCCGGGAAGAAGCTTGCACCCATGGGCAGTAACTTGCCGTCGCGGATAAGCGTCGCGCGCTCGTCGGGCGATGCATCGGGCTGAACCGATTTTGGCTTCGGCGGTAATGGCGCACCGCGCTTTTCTAAAAACGCAGAGATCCCAGCGGGTCCGCATTCTGGATCACACACGCCTTGGGCAAATAATTCGGCCTCCCGCTGCAGTCCAGCGGTTTGACCATGACGTGCGCCCGTGAACATGGCATCGATGATGAGGTCAACCGGCTTATGTCGGCCACTGGCTCGTATCTGCTTCAGCGCAAGAGCCACACCGGTGTGCTCAAGAAGCGATTCGTCAATGTGTAAGGCGGTCTCGCGTTGTTTCTTGAGCTTTCGTCGGCGCGCCATTGACTGCTTAAGTGCGTCGCCACCGGCGAAGTGGTTGCGAAGTGCATCCATCGCCGCTTCCACGGTTGAGAGCCCCTCGGTCGTAACAATGTCATCGATAAGGCCTATTTCAAGCGCCGTTTCGGCATCAATGGTGCGCCCGTCAAGCATCATACGTAGCGCGTGTGCTGCACCGTCCGTACCGTGGGCTTCAAACAACTTACGGGTCAGACGTTGGGTGCCACCGTAGCCGGGAAGCAGATTGAGATTGATCTCAGGCTGACCAAATTCGGCATGCTGTGCGGCTATGACGTGAGAGCAAGCCAAAACCAGCTCGTTTCCGCCGCCCAGTGCGGGGCCGTTGACCGCGGCAATGATGGGGATATCGAGATTTTCAAGCGTCGCAAATGCGGCTTGCGCCGTATTCGGCAGAGTCCGCGCCGACTCTAGGTCGCCTTTCTCGCCTATTTTCAGGAGTTCCTTGACGTCGGCACCGGCAACAAAGGTATTGCGCGCGCCTGTCACGACCATGGCCGAAAGGTCGTCCTGGTGAGCAAGCTGGGTGAGTGCTGTGTGGAGTTCGTCGAGGGTCCGCTCGCTTAGCGCGTTAACGGGTGGACTGCTGATAACAACCAAGGCCACGAGATGGCCCGGTGCAATTTCGTGGGTTTCAACCCTCAGATAGCGCCAAGTCTGCACGACACGGCGAGCTTCTGTTAGGCGTCCAAAGTCCTTCCACTGGGCGACAGCAGTCCGAATTTCTTCAACAGATTCCGGGTTCTTAAGGGTCGAGATATCGCCCAGTGGCTGCTCTAGTAAAATCGAACGAAGAGTCCGGCGCATGTATTTGCCGGAACGAGTTTCTGGGAAAGCCGACACCACTAAGAAATCAGACGGAACTGCAGTGGCGCCCTTTTCGGAGCGAACCAAAGATTGCAGGCGCGCGAGGTCATCATCAGAGAGCTTGCGACCAGCAGCAGCAACAAGGAATGCTACGGGCGTCTCACCTTTTTCGTCGTGGGGTGCGCCAACTACGACCACATTGCCGACGGGAGAATCCTCGCGGAGCGTTTTGTCTCGTAAAATCGCGCCCTCGATTTCCTCGGTTCCGATGCGATGTCCTGAAACGTTGATAACATCGTCGGAGCGACCGTGCAGAGTGAACGCGCCGTCGTCGTGTTGTCGAGCGTAGTCACCCTGTGTGTAGGTCAGCTCTCCGTCCCAGCGCGCAAAGTAGACCTCACTAAATCGGTCGATATCGCCACGCCAGCTGTCACTAAATAAGTTATCTGCGTCGCCCCATAACGTTCGTGCAAGGTAGGGATAAGGCTGGGTGATTACCAGTTCGCCTTTTTCACCGGGCTCTGCCGTGCGCCATGTCGTGACCGTGCCATCAGTTGCCGTTGTCTCGGCAATCCGCACCTCAGCTTGAATCCACGGTAGGGCCCAGGTTTTTGCATCGGCAGCTAGGGGCTTGTAGCCACCCCATGGACAGCTGAATACGATGCCTCCGTGTTCGGTAGCCCAATAGGAGTTGATGTAGTGCTGGCAGATGTTATCCATCGCAAACTGCTGCACGGCGGGTGACACCGGCTCTGCACAGAATGTCCCTGCACGCAGGCTGGACATATCAAAGTCAGCCATTTCACGCGCACTAGCAGGATCTGTCATGACCGCTTTGAGGAACGTAGACCCTGCTTTAAACAGGGTAACTTTGTAGCGCTCGATGATGGATGAGAATCGGCCGGCATGGGGGAATAGAGGGGAGCCTTCAGCGATCACCGTGGTCATGCCTTGAACAAGCGGTGCGGCAATGAGATAGCTTTGTCCCGTAATCCAGCCTGGATCACCAATGACGTAGAGCGTGTCATCCGGCGTCGCGTTGAAGACGGTGCGCATGGTGTGACTAACGCCACTGAGCCAGCTGCCGTGGGTATGCACGACACCTTTTGGTTTGCCGGTGGAGCCAGAGGTATAAATAATAAATAACGGAAAGTTTGAATCTACCCCTTCAACGGGCAATACCGCGTTAAGTTTGGACCAAAGGGCTTCTGCGTCCTCTTGAGTTAGATCATCAAACGAGGCGAGACCCAGCTGTGTCGCAATCTTAGCTTTTGCTGAATCGACCAAATCATTGGACCATCGGTCGCGACCATGCTCGACGATTTCTTGCCCGGTGTAATCGACAACAATCACGTTGTCGACATCGTGTTTTGCGTCCGCCAGTTGTCGTGCAACCGCAGTTCGCAAATCTGCAGTCAACTCAGCCGCAATAGACTGCTGTTTCACAAGTGACGCGCCGAGCTCGCGCATGACGTCTGAGCGTTCAAGTGTGATTTCGCCGCCCAGTGCCTCACTCACGTCGGCATAGAGTGTGTCGGCAACATCGCCTAAATTGTAGGTTGCCAGAACGGCTTTGAGGGTGCGTAGCGCGGCCTCACGAGGTATGTAGTTATCCAGCGCAGGATCGGTATAAGTCCCTTTGTAGGCCACCACCTCGGCGTTTCGGTACCCGCCATCGGCGGTAATGACTAATTTGGCCCCTGCATCATGGATGCGGTCCGAGAGTGTTTTGGCTGAAAAGCCGCCAAAAACGGGGGTGTAGACGACGCCCATTCGTTGAGCGGCGAGCATATAAAAAACCTGCTCAGGGATATTAGGGAGGTTGAACGCGATGCGATCACCTTTCGTCAAGCCGAGGTCTTTGAAGACCTGCATGCGGAGGATAACTTCTTGAAAAAGGTTGCGGTAGCTGATGTGTTGCTCAGTAACAGGGCCGCCGCGGCCATTATTTTTGGAAGGATCCCATCGGTCGCCCTCGAAAATGATAGCGGTTTTTTCCGCTCGACCCAGGAGTAAGTGGCGATCAACAAGATTGAAGCAGGCGTTGGTTTGCCCACCGGTGAACCATTTGTAATAAGGCGCCGCTGATCGATCTAAAACCTGCTGCCAAGGCGTCCAGTCATCTGCCGAAACCTCTCTTGCAGCAGCTTTCGAGTCCCAGCCATGCCAGGTATTGTCGGGTTCTTTGGCGAGCCATGCGCCGCTAGCCGGGTGCAGCCAGTGAATTTCTCGCGATGCCACTGCACCGTGATAGTCATCCGTGGTGCTGGTGATGTGTTGTTTAAGCGCATCCTCATCGGACTGCGACGTCAATACGCCCCAGATATGGTCATCGCTCATGGTTCTCTCCCTCTCGAAACAGTCTCCGCGGAGGGGGTTAGAAAAGACGACGAGCCGACAAACCTATGCTTGCCGTTCCTCCGCTCTTGATCAAGCACCGGAAAACCGGTTCCCACCTACGCTCGATTACGCATGAGATACGTCCCGCAAAAGGCCCTAGATCACCAGAATTGGTAATTTGCCACATGTGAAATGGCGAGTATTTGGCTAGCCGATGGCCAGCGCTTTTTGGAATGTGGATCCGTCAACATTGCCTCCGGATGCAATGACTAGAAGCTCATCAGCATCAGGAAGGTGGGCGCCAAAAAGGGCGGCGGCGAGTGCAACAGCACCGCCGGGCTCCGTTACCAACTTGAGGGTGTCAAATGCAAGCTTCATCGCGTGCAGTACCTGCTGATCAGAGACGGCGAAACCCGCACCCGCCAGTCGCTTGAGAATCGGAAATGTCAGCTCCCCTGGGGTGGGTGTCACGATAGCATCGCAGATGGAGCCCTGCTCAGATGCGTTGCGCACCCTGTAACCGAGACGAAGCGAGCGTAATGTGTCATCGAACCCTTCTGGTTCTACAGTGTGTACGGATAGTCCTGGGTGCGTCGCGGCCAAGGCTGTGGCAATACCCGCACTCAACCCGCCGCCACCGCAGCAGCACAGAACAGCGCTTGCAGATACGTCATGCTCGGTTATCTGGTGCGCGAGCTCGATTCCAACAGTCCCCTGGCCTGCAATAACCATCGAATCATCGTAGGGCTTTATCAGCGACAGTCTGCGTTCGGTCGCCACAGTTGAGCCAATCGTCTCGCGGCTTTCTTTGCCGCGGTGGTAGCGGATCACTTCGGCACCGAGAGCCTGTGTATTGGCTACTTTGTTCGACGGGGCATCATGTGGCATAACAATGGTGGCCGACGTTCCGAAAAGACGTGCGGCGAGGGCGACTCCTTGAGCGTGATTGCCAGATGAGTAGGCGAGAACCCCTCGCTCTCTGGCGTCGGCCGTGAGAGCGCTAATGGCACTGCACGCCCCTCGGAACTTAAAGCTACCGGTGACTTGCAATGGCTCTGCTTTGATCCAAAGTTTGCGCCCAGCAATCTCGTCAAGCCGCGGCGAATTCAGCAGTGGTGTCTTGACAATCAAATGCTTGATTCGCTGATGCGCAGCCTCAATATCCGAAAAATTTACTGTCATAATAGGGTCTTAAATTGATCCGGACGACATGATATGCCGAACTAACACTATTACACAGTGTGGGGCACGTTCAGTGTTGGATTATGTACAACACGACGGGGGGCGGCAGGAGGCCGGTTTTCGTGGTCGCTCAGATTGCGTCGTGCGCGCTATTTGTTTGGTCACAGGCGACGTCTATGCGGATGTGCGCCGTGATTTGTCCTATCTGCAGAAAAAGATGACCGGAGGCTTGTATCCGTCCATTGCCGACGGCGTGATGACGCCAGTTCATTATCTCTATCTCACCGGCAAGGGCTGGCGACTCGAGCTGACCAAAAACACCTATCTGCCTGATATTCCTCGTGATGGACGTTTTATTGCGGTCATACCGCGGCATGTGATGGCCGTTTGCAACGGCACGGTCTGGGATGCTTGGGATTCTCGCTTCAGCCGGAAAACAAAAAGTGGATACCCTCGGCTCTTAGGCTACTACTGCCCGCCAACCTAAGTGAATATTCATGGGAGGTTGCGGGACTACGCCTCTATCCAACGAATGATATAGTCCTGCAGATCCGATTCCCGCACATCAGTCTCGGAAACAACGCGCCCGCGAATACTCGTTGGATCTTTAAAGACAGAGGACGGGTGACCACTAATCAAGGGATGCCACTCTGGCAAATCTTTAGACTCAGAGCGTAGTCGATAAGCACACGTATTTGGCAACCATTTCATTTCTCGGTCCGTCATCGAAGCTACATCCATGCAGTCGGGTACTGTGCTAAAACGATTTTCATAGTCGCCGCAACGACCACTTTTGTTATTGAGCAGACGACAGGAGACGCGCGTATAGAACACCTCGTCTGTCTCGTCGTCTTGTAATTTGTGCAGACAACATTTGCCGCAGCCGTCACACAAAAGCTCCCATTCGTCACGGCTCAGTTGATCAAGCGGTGTCGAATTCCAGTAGTTAGGCGTATGCATTGCGCTCTATTCTTCCTTTGACAAATGTGCCAGCGCACCAGAATTTTTTTCCCAGTTTCGTCCATCAAATGGCTTGTCGTAAATGACCTCTACGGTATCCATGACTAAGCAGCGAGCATTGACGCTAACACCGTCGGGATTGGATCTCGGTATATAAAACGACTTAATACCGCAGTGGCTACAAAAGTAGTGTTTTGCTAAGTGGCTACCATAGGTATAAAGCGACAGCGCATCTTCACCTTCTACAATCCGGAAACGACCTTTAGGGACGAGCAGATGCTGATAGTGGGTGATGTCGCAGATGGAGCAATTGCAAGTGTGCGTATCAAGAACCGCCGGTGCCTCGACAGTCCATTGCACGGTGCCGCAGTGACAAGATCCCCGGTGGCTGACACGCTCTGCTGTCACCGCGGTCTGAATTTTTTCACCGCGGAGCCGAATTTGCTCAATCAGACCAGATGTATCCCACCGACCACCGCCATTTGCTTGCACATTGGCGTAATGATTATCGACCATTGCGGCTATTGGTAGATGAAGCCCTAACTCTTGGGCGACATCCAGTGCGAACCCGAGATCTTTGCGCATCCAATCTACGGCGAAGCCAAAATCGTAGTCTCGTGCCGCTATGCTCGTGGCTCGATTAGTCATTTGCCATGATTGTGCTGCGCCGCCCTGAATGGCACTTGTGACCTGAGCAATATCGAGTCCGGCACATTCGGCAAAATGAAAGGCCTCTGAGAGTCCGCCCAAGACACCCGCTATGCATAATTGATTGACCATTTTGGTTACTTGACCGGTGCCAACGGGACCCATGAGCTGGGTGTGTTTGGCGTAGGTACTGATAATAGGCTTCACGGTGTTGAACGTCTTTTCATCGCCACCCAGCATGATCGTAAGTACGCCATTCTCGGCACCGGCTTGTCCGCCCGAAACAGGCGCATCCATGAAACTGATTCCAAGGTCCTCGCAGGCGTTGCTAATATCTTCGGCGAGCGCTCTGGATGTAGTAGTGTGGTCTACCAGTATGGCGCCGGGAGTCATGGTGGATAAAACGCCTTCAGGTCCCGTTGTTACGGCGCGAACATCGCTATCATTGCCCACGCAAAGAAAAACGATATCTGCGTCGACGGCAGCTTCTGAGGGCGTGGGGGCCGACAAGCCATCGTATTGGGCAGTCCATGCGAAGGCTTTGTTTTCGGAGCGGTTGTAAACACAGACTTCGAGGCCGCTTTTCTTGAGGTGACCGGCCATGGGGTAACCCATTGCACCGAGGCCTATGAAGGCAACCTTATTGATCTGCAACATGACGCATGTCCTACTGTACTGGGTTTGACGGAATGACTTAGGGAGAGTTCACCATGAAAAATACAATAACGCGATGCCTGGTAGGGGCGTTGATAGCTTCTTTTGTGGGCGTGGTTGGGGCGCAGGAGCTGGGACCAGGTGCTCGACCCATTGGCGCTGACTGGTCGCGCAGTCCCGTAATGGCCGCAAACGGTATGGCTGCTACAGCACAGCCGCTGGCCTCAACCATCGCCGTAGACGTATTGCAAGCAGGTGGCTCCGCTGTGGATGCCGCGATTGCTGCGAATGCTGCATTGGGTTTAATGGAGCCGACCGGCAACGGTATTGGGGGGGACTTGTTTGCCATCGTTTGGGATCCACAAACCAGCCAGTTGCACGGTTACAACGGTTCGGGCCGATCGCCAGCAGGTCGCTCGCTCGAGACGTTACGCGCTGCCATCGCCAGCATGAAGGCAGAGGGTGCTATTCCGATGGATTATGTGGGTATTCCCTCACATGGCTCATTGTCGGTGACCGTGCCCGGGGCTGTGGATGGCTGGTTTGCGCTCCACGAGCGATGGGGCAGCTTGCCCATGGCAGAGGTACTTTCTGCACCTATTCAGTATGCGCGCGAGGGTTTTCCGGTGAGCCCGGTCATTGCCGCAAGCTTCGAAAGCAACCGCAAGCGGTTCCAAGCAGTATCGGGGATGATTGACGAGTTCGACAATGCTGAAAAAACCTATTTCCCTGGTAATACTGCCCCGCAAGCAGGCGAGCTGTTTCGCAATCCAGACTTGGGGAATACCCTCGCTGCGATTGCACAAGGGGGGCGCTCTGCATTTTACGAGGGTGACATAGCGCAGGCGATGTCGGCTTACTTTAAGTCGATTGGAGCCGATCTGACTCTGTCTGATTTATCTGCACATGAGGGTGAGTGGGTAGAGCCCAGAGGTGTAAATTATCACGGTTACACCCTCTACGAACTCCCACCTAATGGTCAGGGCTTCGCCGCGCTAATGATGCTGAATATCCTAAAGCAGACAGATGTGCGGCAATTTGAGCGAGGTTCGCCTGAGCTTTTCCATTACATGGTTGAGGCGAAGCGACTTGCATTTGAGGCGATGGCTGGAACGTTCGCAGATCCGGATTTTGCCGATATTCCGCTCGATGCGCTGCTCAGTGACGGCTTCGCAAAGCGCCAATTTGCACGCATACGAAAGGATGCTGTGATTGAGCCAAAATTTTTGGCAGTACCACTGGAGGGAGAGGGTGATACGACTTATCTGACGGTGGTAGATAAGAGTGGATTGATGGTATCTCTTATTCAGTCTAATTATCGTGGGATGGGAAGCGGGCTGGTTCCCAAAGGGCTTGGCTTCATGCTCCAAGATCGAGGTGAACTATTTTCACTTGAGGACGGGCACCCGAATGTCTATGCACCGGGTAAGAGGCCCTTTCATACCATCATTCCAGCCTTTTTACTGAAGGACGACGAACCGTTTATGAGTTTTGGTCTGATGGGCGGCGGCATGCAGCCACAGGGTCACGTACAGATTTTGGTCAATATCGCTGACTTTGGCATGAATCTGCAAGAGGCGGGCGATGCGGCACGTTTTCTTCACGATGGTGGGTCTAGCCCAGACGAGGGAATAGCATCTGATTACGGTACATTATTCGTTGAGCCGGGCGTGCCATTGTCAACAGTTGAAGCTTTGCGCGCCCGCGGGCATGTGGTGCAGGTCAATGATCAAGCCGGTATGTTTGGCGGCTACCAAGCCATAAGCCGGGATCCAAAAACCGGAGTCTTAACGGGTGCGACAGAAATGCGTAAAGACGGCACAGTGGTCGGTTACTGAGAAATGGTGACGGGTATGGCGTCGACACAAGAAGAGAGAGCCAATGAGGCTGTTACTGCACACAGGTCGATTGCTGTCGTAGTGGGTGGTAGTGGTGCCATAGCCAAGGCGCTTGTCCACAAGTGGTCGCAAGATCCCGACCTGACCGTCGTGAGTTTGAGTCGAACGAGCAGTGGGTTTTCAAAAGTACAGTCCGTTATCACCGACTACAGTGATGAGTCGTTAGCGAGCGCGGCTAGACACGTTGCTGCCATAGGCCTGCCGCTTTCACGGCTCGTTATTTGTAATGGCATACTATCTGACGACGCTATTCGTCCGGAACGTAAGGTGAGTGATCTGGATGTCGCTGCATTTGATACCGTTATGTCGGTGAATACGCTGCTACCGATGCGAGTTTTGGGCGCCTTTTGGAGGGTGATTCGTGACGCTGAAGATCCACGGATAGCGGTGCTGTCGGCTCGTGTGGGTAGTTTAGAGGACAATAAACTGGGCGGATGGTACAGCTACCGGGCCAGCAAAGCGGCGCTAAATATGATGCTTAAGTGCGCTGCAATAGAGGCTAGGCGGGTGAATAGCAGAGCAAAAATTATTGCTTATCACCCCGGTACCGTCGACTCTGCTTTATCACGCCCGTTCCAGCGATCGGTGCCGGATGGAAAACTATTCTCCCCAGATTACACCGCTGCGCAATTGATCGACATTTTAGATTCGGTTGTGGCAGACGGCGACCTATCCTATCTAGACTGGGCCGGTCAGCCGATACCTTGGTAAACCCCGTGATGTGTCTGCAGTACCCGTAATGTTAGTTGCGAATAAGACTAGTTGAGAAATTCGGCTCTAGACGCAGGGTTTGACTTAAACACCCCGCCCAAGGACGTTGTTCGCGTTGTTGAGTTCCCGTCTTTCACCCCTCGTGCCTTCACGCAATAGTGGGTTGCGGTCATGGTGACTGCCACATCGTCAGTACCGAGCAAGGTTTGCAGTGCAACCAGCACTTGCTGGGTCAGACGTTCCTGTACTTGCGGACGTTGGGCGAAGAAGCTTACCAATCGATTTATTTTGGATAGTCCAATGACTTTTTCATTAGGTATGTAGGCAACCCTGGCAAACCCATCGATCGTGACGAAATGGTGTTCGCAGGTGCTGGTGAGATCGATCTGGTCGACACAAACCATTTCTTCTACACCCATTTTGTTATCGATGACTGTTATTTTGGGGAATCGGCTGTAATCGAGACCCGAAAAAATCTCATCGACATACATTTTTGCGATGCGGTGCGGAGTCTCCTCCAAACTGTCATCGCTCAAGTCAAGCCCTAAGGTTTCCATGACGGTCGTGAAGGCGTCGCGAATACGATCGTAGCGTTGATCGCGATTTAGGTGATTGGCGATCATTGGTGTTTCCAGACCTTTGACCAATAATGCGCGCCTCACAGCCATCGCCTCATCTGATATCGCACTGGGAAGCGCGGTCGTTTTTGCAGAGTGTTGAACTTGATGCATGAGACGCTGTCCTTCAATAAGGTGTAAACTTATTACGCTGTTACCGCAGTCGTGGATGCCGCTGTCGGTGGGTGATTGATAAAAATAGGCCTGATGTAGCGGTTTTGTATAACTATTTGTTTGAGAGGTGGGTAAATAATGTTTGGCCGATTATATTGGATGTTGATCCTGGCGATTTTTGTGTCAAGTCCCGTTTTCGCAGACCGTAATGATCTTGCACTTCAGGAGTTTCGTGCAGCAGGTGCTGGATCCTACATCGACGCGTCTTATGGCTATGCGGTTTTTCCTAGTATCGGCAAGGTCGGTCTGATCATCGGCGGCGCGACGGGTAAGGGGCAGGTTTACCAAGAAGGTAAAGCTGTTGGTAGCGCGACAATGACTCAGGTGAGTCTCGGTTTCCAGTTTGGCGGGCAAGTTTACAAGCAAATCATCTTCTTTGAAGACGTACGTGCCATGCGCGAGTTTACGTCTGGTAATTTTGAATTTGGTGGCCAAATCGCTGCGGTTGCATTGAACTCAGGCGTGAGTGCGGAAGTGAGTACTGGCGGGGGTGGCCGAACGTCGGTTACCGCGGCCAACGGTGATATCACCGAAGTGGATAGCAGAGGTTTCGTGGACGGCATGGCGGTATTTACGCTATCGCAGGGTGGTTTTATGGTAGAAGTTTCCCTGGGCGGGCAGCGCTTCAGCTACGAACCGCTCTGACCCCCTGCTGGCTCCTCTTCGAATGTGATGTCGACGGTTGCAAGCCGAGCAACCAGGTGATCGCCTAGGGCAGATGCCGGTGTCCAAATACCCCCTTCGACTGCGAGATCATCGAAGGCCAGACTGAGCCCCGCTTCGGCCAGCATTCGTGACGTCGCTCCGTAGCCGGGGTCGCGTTTCCCCCGAACCACGATTCGTACGTCTTTTGTCAACTCAGTAGGGTGGTGCGCGTGCACGAAGAATTCGAAAAAACCCGTCTCGCGTTCGTGCAACGATGGGCCTTCTCCCGGTTGCGGGAGTCGCTTCGCGATGAATCTGCGCAACGGGCCGATCGCGAGTGCTGTCATGCCCGCGATCATGCCGGCCGAGAGTAAGAGCGCGGCCCGACGGCTTGGCATCAGTTGCGACTCGTTGTAAGAAAAGTCGGCACCATACAGCAGGCTGGCTAACGCATTTGAGCGCCTGACAACTTTTGAGTTAATTGCTGCCATTACAAAAGGACCGGTCCAACTGCCAAAGTTATCGTCCCAGCGCGCACTACGCTGGTCTGCACCGTCGCCGCCTGGATCTAGCTCAGGCGGATAGAGGGCGTAAGGATCATTTAGGGTTTTTCTTGCAACCGGATCTTCGACCGCTTGTTCAACTGCCAGCAACATACTCGCCACGGTGCCGCCACTCACCCCACCCTTGGATTCGCCCATTCGTCCGCTGACGTTTTGGGCATAAACGCCATGCTTTTCCATCATTGTCTTCTGCGCGACAAATACGCCGATGTCGGATGGAATACTGTCGAAACCACAACAATGAACTAGCCGCGCGCCTGACTCTTCTGCCATCGGACTGACGCGATCGAAAACCGATGCCATCCACTGAGGCTCACCCGTCAAGTCGCAGTAGTGAGTGCCTTCCATGGCACAGGCTTCGAGTAATGTTGTTCCATAGCGTGCGTACGGCCCAACTGTGCTAATGACAACGCGCGTGGATGCGGCAAGACGTGTCATTTCATCGGTATTGTCGCTATCCGCAACGAGTATCGGAAGATTGGGTGCCGACAAACCCTGCTTAATTTCGTCGAGTTTAGACTTGGAGCGCCCGGCGATCGCCCAGTTGATTTTATCGCCATAAGCCTCATGAAGGTAAGCTGCGACAAGAGCTCCGGTAAAACCCGTAGCACCGTAGACGACAATGTCAAAATCGCGCTGTGTATTCGTTTCCATAAACGCCTCCCAGAAGCTCATGTGCAAGTAAAAAAGAGAGTCTAGCAGGGTGACTAAAAATGCTCCCTTAAAATCGTCTCTGACTTAAGCGCTGTGTTATCCTTTCGCGACTCAAAAATGCTGGTACAACGGGGGCGTAGTGGGGGGTTCATCGAGAATTACGGTAACGGCAAAGCGCGCACTTGGCCCCGTTATCGTCGCGATAGTGACGGCGCTGATTGTCAGCGCTCTGGTTCGCACTGCGCCTGAGCCTGAGGTAGGTGAGGCTGTTACCAATCGCATTGGCGTTTACGTGGAGCGCGCAACCCGGACGGGCGCACGCGCAGAGGTCAGGGCGTTTGGTGAGGTACGTCCTCGTGTTCAAATCGACGTCGTCAGTGAGGTATCTGGACGCATCACGAGTGTGTCGCCGCGGTTTGTCGAGGGAGGAAGCCTGTCTGCTGGCGAGCCGCTGCTTACCATTGAAAATCGCGACTACGTTCTAGCAGTAGCCGAGGCAAAGGCGCGTTTAGCTGCGCGCCGATTGGAACTCGAACAAGCACGAGCTGATGCTGATGTGGCTGAAAGGCAGCTTGCTGGCGAGTCTAATGCATCCGGTTTGGCGTTGAAAAAGCCTCAGATTGCGCAGGCAGAGGCAGCGCTAAATGCGGCCGAGCTCTCAGTGCGGCGCGCACAATCAGAGCTTGCGCGAACTGAGATTTCCGTACCGTTTGATGCTCGCATCACCTCAACGATGGTCGATGAGGGACAGTACGTTGGGATGGGTAGAACAATAGCCTCCGTTTTTTCCACTGACATTGCTGAGGTCAGACTACCGCTCACGGATCTTGATATCGCTGCTTTGGGTGTGCCTATTGGGTTTGAAGCCGAGCCTGGGCAAGGCTTAGACGTGGTTTTGACTGCAAATGTTGCAGGTGCAATGCGCCGTTGGCAGGGTCGGCTACTGCGGTTAGACGCGTCTCTGGATCCACGAACGCGATCGACCTTCGGGACGGTCGAGGTAGTCGATCCGTTTAAGACGACTCAAGGGGACATGCCCATGGCGCCGGGCTTATTTGTTGCGGCTGATATTCAGGGTCGAGCCTTAGACGATGTGATTGCGATTCCCGCAGCGGGACTTCGCGCTGGCGGTCGTGTGTTCATAATGAACGACAAGGATGTGCTAGAAATACGGAGCGTCATCGTGGCTCACGCGACGTCTGAGGTCGCTTATTTGGTCAATGGTCTTAATGAAGGTGATCGTGTCATTGTCTCGCCCATCCGCAATCCGGTTCCCGGCATGGCGCTAGCCGCCATAGAGGACAGTGCGGATCCCGTACAACTGAGCGGAGACTGATATGACGGGACTCATAGCATGGTGGGTCAGAAACGCCGTCGCGGCTAATCTACTGATGGTGTTCATCTTGGTCTGCGGCCTTCTGGCATGGGCCGGTATTGAAAAGGAAGTCCAGCCAGTCGTTAAACTGCCCCTCGTTCAGGTTTCGCTGACATGGCCCGGTGCATCACCAAAAGAGATTGAGCAGCAAGTTATTCAGCGGGTAGAGGCCGCCATCAAAAACATTGACAACTTGCGACGCTACAACTCGGAGGCTAGCGAAGGATTTGGTCGCGTTACGCTCGAGGCCCTGCCGAGAGTCGACTTAACCGAATTTAAAGAGGATGTCCGAGACGCTATCGATGGGATAACGTCATTTCCCAGAGATCTTGAGCCCGCGCGTATCAGAACGATTGAGTGGAAAGAGACTATTCACTATCTCACCGTTCAGGGTGATATTGGTGAGCGGGCGCTGGGCCGACTGGCTGAGGAGCTTCGCGATGAGCTGATATCGCTGAGTCAGGTGAGTAATGTCCGAGTCGGTGGTATCCGCGATGAGGAAGTTACCATTGAAGTCTCGGAGGAGGCGCTGCAGCGATACCAGCTGAGCTTCGGCGAGTTGGCGGCTGCGGTCAGAGCCTCGTCAATCAATATTTCGTCGGGTGAGCTAAAAACGTCTACCGGAAATATTCAATTGCGCGCCGAGAACTTGGCTGATAATCAAACTGATTTTGAGAGCATTATCGTCCGCGAGTTACCCTCGGGTGCACAACTGACACTGGGTGATGTCGCCCGCATCAATGATGGCTTTGCTGACTATGATGTCAAAGCGTCGGCGAATGGTGTGCCGGCAGTTATGCTCGAGATAAAGCCATCGGATCGGCTCTTCATAACGAAGACGTCGAAGCAAGTGAACGACTGGATCGATACTAAGCAGTCTGAATTACCCGACGGTGT
>CAJYAI010000025.1 GCA_913064725.1 uncultured Alteromonadaceae bacterium
ACACCATGATTCACTCTCACACCCACTGCAGACGGCATATCCTCTGGATCAATATACGACCCAACATTAAAGGGTCTACTCGGATAAATCGGTAAATCTTCGGGGTCAATGTAATCGCCCACATTAACTGGCTGAACAAATGAAGCTCCAACGGATTCGGGATCGATATACACACCGACATTTACCCCAGACTGCTTCGCATTAATTGCTGGCAAGGCCGGTGTTGCAGAGGAAGTCACTAAGTCCGCTTCCCTAACCCCTGAAGACAGGTGCGACCGCTGAGTTACGTTTGGAAGTGAGGCCGAGGCATCCACGGATGGTCTAGGCATACCGTGTGGAGCATCTGGCGTAGCGCCGCCGCCGTACAGCATCCCAAAAAGTGCACCCACTACCAAGAGCAGTAACAACGCGATGACCCACAACAGCCTAATGGCTCTCGATGCTGATTCAGGATGCCGCAAACTTGTACTGTCTACCAGCTGCTACTCAGCTCGACTTATCGATGCGTATGTAGTCCGCGACACAAAATGCCTCATTCACCGTGTAGGAATTATCAACTCGGAGACGCACCACATTTCCAGTCAGAAACGCCAGCTGCGCGGTTTCGAGCATCGCTTTGCCATGAGATTTTGTATTACGCACTTCACCGTTGCAATCAAATGAAACGAAGTCTCTCCTGCCACACCCCGTAGACGAGGGTAGTAAGGGACTAACTTTGACCATACATCCGCCGTAATTCTCACCATCGAGGATAATTTGAGTTACCGATATATCATCAACATTTTGTGGCGCAGCTACTACAGTGTCTGCAACTAAAAACCCAAACATCAAAACTAAACATTTCTTTACCATTTTAGATTCCTATACTCACATTTCCCAAAAACCTTTTGTAAGAGCCAAAACGTCTCGGCGATTGTTGCTGAATATGGTAAACAATGTTTAACGCTATGCCTATGCCGTCTGCAAATATTTACCCACTAAGCTGTCGGATTTGTCTCGATCCGCTTCCCCTAGTTTAGTTCAAGAGTCTGGTGCCTGTGTGCGGACAACCACTCTCGACCGCGAGATACCCACGGAGTTCCCCCTAACGGAGTGCACCTAGCCTAAAAGATTAGCCCTCGGGGGGCTCGGCAAGCAGTAAATTGGACACAGCTCGTTGGCTGGTCTTATAAAAAGACATCAGCGATCCCGTCCGATTGGTCTACTATGAGTGCAAAGCATGTCTGGTATGCACCCGCTCTGGAGGAAAAATATCCATATCGGCTAAACTTTCACCCTAAGCAAAAACAATTGACAGAGTCGGGTGATCACTACCGGTCCAGCGATCTTAAGCCGTGGCTTCTGCCGTTAAAACCTAAGAAGACTATCAACTATCTACATGCGTTTTGTCCTGACAACAAACCTCTACGGAGGTCAGCACTCAGCTTTTAACCCTCCAGTAAAATTCAACGTCTCGACCGTCGCCACGGATGGGCGATTGCGGCAGGCGCATTGACTGCATCAATCACTGCCACCTTTAACTGTTGGCTTAACGCCAGCGAGAAAAGCTGGTCAACTAGGAACTTCTTTAGCTAATCGTTTACCCATCCCCAATCACTTACCTCGCTGTTTGCTGCCATCCAGACAAAGACGAGATAGGCCGCTACGTTTTGGTCCATTGCAGCGGGATCAATTTTATCTAGCGTGTCGTCCGGCGTGTGGTGCAAGTCGAAATAATCCGACCCGTCTTGAACAAACCGAAAGCCCGGAAATCCCAGTTTATTCAGTGGCGTTAAGTCAGGACCACTCGAACGGGAGTCAGTGCTGCCCGGTACAATGCCTAGAGGTTCGACCAACTGGGCAATCATGTCCGCTACGGGACGAGCTTCTTCGTTAATACTTCGCGTGATCTTCCAGATCCTGCCAGCACCAAAATCGCTCTCTGTTCCGATCACGTGCTTACGGAGGTTTTCCTTGTGCTTCTCTGCATAAGCGTAGCCTCCGAGCAAACCTACTTCCTCCGCACCCCACAAGACCAAACGAATAGTTCGACGAGGCTTGAGACCTGCTTCTTTGATCCGGCGGAGTACCTCGATTGTGATTCCAACACCCGCCCCATCGTCAATGGCACCAGTTCCCAAATCCCAACTATCAAGATGACCACCAATGACGACAAACTCGTCAGCGAGATCGGTCCCCGGCAGTTCCGCCACGACATTACCGCTCTGAACTGCACCGGTATAGCTTGGTGTTAGCGTAAGCTTGACGCGCAGAGGTTCCCCCCTTGCAGCTATCCGCTCAATCTGATCTGCGTCTGGATTTGACAACGCAGCAATGGGAATAGGCGTCACATCACCGGCGTAAGTCATATTTCCGGTGTGGGGCATTCGATGGCTGTCAGTCCCGATCGATCGAATGAGTACTGCAGCTGCGCCTTTTCGTCCTGCCTCAATTGCCGCAGCTGAACGAAGGCGCACAAAATGTCCGTAAGACGAACCGTCTTGGGTGCGCTGCATCCCGTGGCCGACATAGACGATTTTACCGTCCAATGCGCCGTCGGCCACCGCTTTAAGCGACGACAGCGAATCGAACAGTACAACATCGGCTTCAACACCGGTTTGTGACGTTGCGACACTGTTGCCTAGCGACGTGATAGCCAACTTCTGAGGAAAAGGCGACACTACCTCGGCAACTTCCTCTCCTCGACGCCAACCCTCGATCATGAAGGGCTCGACACGCACATTCTCAAAACCATAGCGTGTCAGAGTCTCTACCGCCCAGTCCCGAGCTCGGGCTTCAGCCGCGCTACCGGCAAGTCTCGGCCCCACCTCGGTCGTCAAGCTCTCGACAATATTCCATGCTCGGGTCCCCGAAAGCGCATCGTCCCGCAGCAGTTTTGCTAGATCGATATCAGCTTGAGTAAAAGGCAGAGCGTCATCCGAATACGCTGAAGGAATCGCGAGCATTGTTGTCATGGCTAGAATAATAAGTGGCTTTTTCAATACTAACGCCTCCAGTTGCGCACGCCCCACCATAGCAGATTATGCAGATGACACGTTCTTCGCCGCCGGAACTTCCATCATAAATAGGCGTCCTAACTAAACACCAATTGAGATCCTGACAATGCTGACAAAACAAATGTATGCCACCCTCTTTTTGACCTTCATGCTTGTCATCTCTGAGACTGCAGTTGCGAATACTGTCTTGCAAGCTAATGGTGTCGGTGTCGTTTCAGCACCACCAAACCAAGCTGTTGTCTCGGTAGACGTGTCTCTCACGGATATCAACCCGACAAAAGCACAGCATTACGTCAGTGAGCGCATCGACGTCGTATTAGCGGGTCTATCGGCTTTTTCGATTGTAGAGGACAGTCTGGACAGCGGCTATGTCATGCTTTCACCCGACTACGAATGGGACAGAGAAGCCTCGCGCCAACGCTTATTGGGATTCCGCGCAACGCGGTCGGTGTCATTTACATTAAACAATCTTAATCAAGTTGCTCCGCTCATGACCGCACTGACCGACGCGAAGGTGACCCGAATTAGTCCATTGGCTTTCATAAACTCGGAGGCTGACGAGGCCAAAGATCGTGCCTTGGCGCTGGCAGTAGAGAACGCAACTCACAAGCTGCAGCTGCTAGCGAAAGCCGCGGAAATGTCGCTTTCCAGTATCGCCACAATAAACGAATCATTTTCCTCTCTGCCATCCCCCTCCTCTGGCTTGATGCGAGCCGAGATCGCGCCAGACCGCGCATCAAAAGACAACTACGTGTTTGGCGACATTACGTATCGTGCTGAGGTAATAGCAACCGGAATAGCAAAATAAACGTTTTTACACTTGGACGCATGACTTCTCACCCTTATATTATGTATTGCAGAACTTTAACCTCTAGGAGACCAGTTATGTCGGAAAGACGAGTAGACGTTGCCACCTCGGCCCTAAACTCTGTAACCGTTGAGACAAATAAGATCTTGCGGAACACCTACATGCTTCTGGGCATGACACTTGCCTTTAGCGCGCTCACCGCGAGTGTTTCCATGGTCTTAAACCTCCCCCTCTACATGTATTGGGTTTTTGCGCTCACGGGCCTGGGTTTACTCTTTGTGGTTCATCGTATGGCGGATAGCGCGAAAGGATTGCCAGCCATTTTCGCATTCACTGGCGTCATGGGTGCCGCCCTCGGACCACTGCTCAATATCTACATGTCCATGCCGAATGGCCCCAGTCTTGTTTTACAGTCGCTCGCGGGCACAGCATTGATATTTTTCAGCTTATCCGCCTATGCGCTGCAATCGAAGCGAGACTTTTCATTCATGCATGGCTTTTTGTTTGCAGGCTTAATTGTCGCCATCATTGCGATGATCGCGAACATCTTCCTTAACATCCCTGCCCTGTCGTTAACCATTTCAGCAGCAGTCATCATGATCATGTCGGGGCTGATTCTAGTCGATACAAGCCGAATCATTAACGGCGGTGAGACCAACTACATTAGAGCCACGGTCGGTCTATACCTAAACATTTACAACATTTTTGTTCATCTGCTGCATTTGTTAGGCGTATTTGGTGGCGATGAGTAACGCGCTAAGGCGGCTTAAAAACCCCGGTCTTCCGGGGTTTTTTTATTAAGTTATGACTCCAGTAGGCGTCCTAATCAAAGATGCGCCCGCTTCGACTCCAGCGGCAATGCGCTATGTCAAAGCGCTGTGCCGGGCTAGTCAGTCGCCCGTCGGCGTGTTTTTCTTTGGCAGAGGCGTGCTACATGCGGCCTCCGATCTAAGTCTCGAGTGGCAGAACCTGCAGCAGCGATACAATCTTAAACTAACCCTATGCAGTGCATCTGCCGACGCATTTCATATTAAATCTCGCGATGGTTTTCAGGTCGAGGGGCTCGGAGAACTGATTTCTGATGGCGTCTCTGGCGCAAGATTTATTAGCTTTGGTTAAGTCGACCTGTCACTGGCTCGTCATTATAGCGACGCCGCCTTATACCCACGCGCTAGACAGCGATCCCGCCATAGATTTGATCTTGGCGGTTGGCGCTTTCGGGCAGACGGCAACGGTAGTCTTTGTAGGTAATGGCCTCAACTACTTATCGGCTGATGTCACCGTACCTGAGGGGCATTCAGATACCCGCAAACTGTTAAAAACGCTGCCGCTTTTTGATATCGAGTACATCTATGCGCTGACCGATTCAAACGATAGTCGCCTATACGAGATCGACGTCGCCATTACCGCTATAGACCCCCAGCATGCAGGGCATCTGGTCTCGCTTGCAGATAACGTAGTGACGTTTTAAGGATGACCGTGCATCTTATCAATCAGGCGACCAGGATTTGTTCGGCACTGCCCTTCTTGGCACCAACAGACTTAGTCATCGTCACTGATGACCGGCTAACAGTCCAGCAGGCTCACTCGCTCACAGCTACCGATGCTAGGGTCGTGATGCTAGAGATGATCCAACGGGGTGACCTCGCCAACTCAACTGCTAGATTCTTTGACATCATTACCCTGAACGATTGGGTGAGATACACTACAACTGACGATTCAGTGGTTAGCTGGGGCTAATGTGACCACGCAGACACACAATTTCAAGCTCGACAAGCATGGTTTTCTTGCGGACCGTACTCTCTGGGATCAGGACGTCGCAAGGGTGTTTGCAGAATTCGAAGGTCTGACTTTGACCGATGCGCACTGGGAAATTATTGGTTTGATCAGAGACTATTTTCTAGAGTTCGACGCATCGCCGGCAAACAGGGCGTTAGTCAAATACGTGCGACTGAAGTTGGGAGCGGATAAAGGTAATAGTATCTACCTGATGCGGCTTTTCCCTGGTTCACCTACGCGCGTTGCCAGTCGTATCGCGGGACTTCCAAAACCGAAGAACTGCTTCTAGTCGTGTTACCAAAAGACTATAGCCCAGAGCTTTATCCGTCGTTACTCAAGGCAAAGATCGATGAGATCTGGCCTGCGTTCGAAGCATTGGGAGCACCGACGCCAGACATATTCCCCTCGCCCATTCACTCCTTCCGCATGCGGGCAGAGTTTCGGGTCTGGCATGAGGGCGACGCGCTTGATTTCGTCATGTTCGACCCCACCGAGCCGAAGAAACCCATCGTTATTGAAGATTTCCCTTTTGCCAGCGAACCCATCCGACAGCTTCTGGCTCCGTTGCGAGCGGCGCTGCAAATAGACCATAAGCTCCGGTACCGGCTCTTTCAAATTGAGCTCCTGTCTACCTTGTCTGGAGATCTGCTCATTACCCTCATTTATCATCGGCGACTAGATGATTCATGGGAGCAAGCCGCCCTTAGTCTTAGCAACAACCTCGGTATAAAGGTCGTTGGTCGCTCCAAAGGCCAGAAGGTGATTTTATCTGAAGATTGGGTCAATGAGACGCTTTATGTGAACGCTGAGTGCTACCACTTCAAGCAACCAGAGCAGGCCTTTACTCAGCCTAATGCGTCGGTCAACCAGGCAATGCTGTCTTGGGCAGTCAAGCAAATCCCTGCGAGTGATACCGATCTCCTCGAGCTGTACTGTGGGATCGGCAACTTCACCATTCCATTGTCTGCTAACTACCGACGAGTGTTAGCCACTGAGGTGTCTAAAGTCGCGACGCGCGCCGCAGTAGACAATCTCGATTTAAACGGAGTGACCAATGTGGCATTTGCCCGCCTATCTGCTGAGGAGATGACACAAGCGCTCACAGGCACCCGTGCCTTTCGGCGCCTCGCAAGTCTAGAACATGCGTTACCTACCTACGATTTTGATACCATCTTCGTCGACCCACCCAGAGCTGGCCTCGACAGAGCCACTCTGGAACTGACTAAGGGCTTTAAAAATATTCTCTATATCAGCTGCAACCCTTTGACTTTATTGGATAACATGGCCGATATTTGCGGCACTCATACGATTACGTCAGTTGGTTTTTTCGATCAGTTTCCGTATACCAAGCACCTTGAATGCGGCGTTTATTTTACTCAGAGGAAAGACAATGAAGCAGCTAAGTGAAGTGCAAATAGACTACGCGCTTAAGTCAACGCTGAGCCAGTGGCGGCGCGAGGATGACTTCATTTGTAGGGATTTCGAGTTTGATGATTTTATCACCGCGTGGGGCTTTATGAGTAAGGTAGCACTGATCGCAGAAAAGGAAGACCATCACCCTAACTGGTACAACGTTTACAATCGAGTCAGTATAAAACTATCGACCCATGATGCGTCCGGGCTCACCGAGAAAGACTTGCGCCTCGCTGCCGCAATCGATCACTGCCTTCGTTAGCTTTACCTGCTTTCCGACAATAAACTTGCCGCTCCACCACAAAATTCGCGCCAAACAACAAACTTACCACCCTTCAACCAACCCATGCTCTGACCTTTATGACTGAATATCATATTTGCGATTCAGAACACCCTAGTGCCCTTGATTTTATGTTTTTACTGTGGAGTTTGCTCCGGGTATGCGGCGCTCAGCGCCTGATAAACGTCGTCAGCAAAGCTGTCTGACGACACATCTAATGCCGCGACGATATCCGAGAGGTGCTCATTGTCCTCGCGACCGCCCCAGATCTTGATGTAACTACCGGCTTTATACCCATGATCTTGACGAAAAAAGTTCAACACATTTTTACCAATGTACATTCGGTACAGCTGGTCAAACGACAGGTCACTGGCGCCCATCAGCCCAGCAAATGCCTCAACTGAAAAAGACTTTGTCTCAAGGCAACTCGCCGCAAGCGCCTCAGCCGCTTCTAGCAAAGATTGCGACCCCGACTGCCCCGCAGATAAATCCGATACAATACTCGCCGCTAACCCCTTTGAATCTTCCCTAGCGCAAATGAGAGCCGACATCCCGAAGTGCCAAATATCAACCACCTCAAGCTGTATCTGCTCACTATCAGGTTCTGCATGCTTCCACCATTTATATCCAGCATGATCCATCAACTCGGCGCATTCAATCCACGCTGCTCGGTACCATTCAAACCCCTGATTGCGCCAATCTGGATGCACCTTCGTGTTCATTTTGTCTTGAAGGTCGAGCATAGTTTGAATCGCAGTTAACATGTGAGTGAGCCCTATCTGTTTTACTTGCGTGACGTTACCATGTCGCGCCTGTATTGAGGCAGTATTTTAAGGAAGTCACATGAGTAGCGAGGCACGAATAGCGGCGCTGAACGAGCACAAGCCGCCTTTTATCCAACTACTGAACGGTAGCGTTATTGCCGCAGACGTAGATAGCAAGACGTGCATCTTTGAGTTTCATCCAACGAAAGACCACTGCCACTCGATCGATATTGTGCAAGGCGGCTTCATCACGGTGATGCTGGATGCAGCCATGTCACATGCCGTGTTTGCACACCTCGGTTCAGAAGGGGTGGTAGCGCTGTCTAGCTATGAGGTAACGACGCGCTACCATGCAATTACGCGTGGCGATCAGGGTCCTGTATTTGCAAAGGGCTGGATTCGGCAAGCGACCTACAAGACCGCCTTTCTTGAGTCTGAATTGTTGGATGCGGACGGCAACCTACTTGCGACAGCGCAAAGCGTCGCAAAAATCGTTCGGCAAAAACTCTAACCTTAGAGCAGCAAAGGTTTGAACTACTGACTAACTACCACTGTCCCGGTTGAGCTAATAGCAGACGCGTCCACCGCTATCGATTCACCCGTACTCGTCTGCGAAGCATCTACACCGGTTACGCTCACAGTGTACGTTTTCGTCACTGTTTGAGGAGGTGGCGTGCCACCACCTGTCGGGGGAGGCGTTGGTGATGAACCGCCACCGCTACCACCGCCACCACAGGCAGCCAGCACTGAACTTAGGATCAATGGGCCTAGGCTATTTTTCATCTGGGTCATCGGAAACATAACTCCATCCTCACAGCTCATAAGTAATCAAAAGACGAGTGGGCTCAGTGGTGACTGAGATGGGCGTATCGAAATCGAGAATCAATGTGCCGTTATCGTTACTGTAGCTGCCCTGTCCGATCAGTTCCGATGCGTCAGGAGTACCACTGTTATTTGTATCGACAAACAGCTTCACAGCACCCACCTCGCTCACCTCACTGAGGTCGCCTGAGGCTGACAGCGTTATTCTGTCTATTTGTGCATCTGCGACATCAGCTTGCGCTGTAAATGCCAGCACAAGACTGTCGCCGTCCCCTTCCTCAAATGCTGTGTCAGCAAGATCGACTAGCGACAGTCCAACATTAACGGATGTGGTTGTATTTGCCGCTGCACCGCTAGCCTCTGACACACCCGTCTCATAGCCCGTCCTCGACGTGCTGACGGTTACCGTTGCGGTTTGATTAGACGTCAGCCCTGCCACCGTAATTAAACCTGAGGATCCAATAGACGCTGTACCGGCACTCGAAGAAACCTGCCAACTATAATTAGTTTCATAGTTATTAACCTGAATGGTAAAGCCACCATCCGTCGACGATGGTGGCCCCAGTTCGGGTACTAATGCCGCTCCGATACTTGCTGAGCCCGTGACCTCAGCTGACCCGGTAAGGTAACCCGTCCGAGATGACGTAACCGTGAGGACTGCAGTTTGACTCGGTGCTAAATCGATAACGGTGGCTAAGCCCGATGAGCTAAGACTCACAACCCCGACTGAGACGATAGCCTCCCAAACAAAATTCGGATCGTAATTATTAACCTGCACCGTGAAGCCGTCTGCCAACGAATTTGGCGTGCCTAAGTCCGGGATCAAGGCAGCACCCGCATTTGCCGAGCCTGTGACGTCAGCTGTGCCATCATTAAAACCTGAACGTACTGTCGTCACCGTTACGGTAGCGCTCTCCCCCACGCCAAGGCCCGAAACGGTGACTAATCCCGACCCATTTATTGAGACCACGCCGGCAGTAACTGATACGTCCCAGGAAAAGCGCGGGTCGAAGGGGGTTATCTGAACTGTGAATCCGTCAGCTGTACCCACTAATCCCGCAAATGTAGGTGTGAGCTCGTTCCCATTGATGCCCGATGGAATTGCCACAGGGAAGCTCAAGCTTTGACCAGGCCATCCATCTGCCAGAGGCGTGACAGTACAGTTATAAGACTCCCCATTCACCAGTCCAGCGACCACCAACGGCGATGAGGGACCTGAAGTCGAAGCTTCGGACGCTGGAGTACGTGAAACGACGGTTAGGCCCCAACTATTCAACTGCCCACTATCTTGCTCTTGGGTATCAGAGACATTGAGCGTCCAAGTCCCAAGAGTACTCTCGCCAATGAAAGCCGACAGCGATTCAGTCGGGAGTGCGGTGATGGGAAAGGTCTCCACAACGTCATCCACACTGTCGCCTGAAACCGTTTCTTTAAGTTGCACAGTGGTCCCTGCGGGCGATAGGAGATCAATGACAACGTCACCCCGCCAAGTATGGCTAATGCCCACTGGCACTCGAATTCCATCAGCCTCTATCGTAAAGTCGTCACCGACATCGAGCGCACTGGCTATGGACATGTTCTCATCGAACGGTAGCAGCGCCTGAACCACATAATCGATTTCCGTTACAACACGCTCATTCACGCAGTAGGCGTCATAAGAATCCACGACCACTCCGTTGGCAGCACCCGCCTCGAAGAATAGCGTCAATTCCGTATCACCGGCGACAACCTTATCGAGAGCAGGTGTAGGCGGCACAGCGCGATCAGAGTCAATCTCGAACTCAGCATCCGAAACGTCATAGAAAATGTTGTCAGCGGCTTTGATCATTAGGCGGGCGGTTGTCGATTGGATACCACTGGGGAAATTGACATCGGCTGAGCCAGTGTTGTCATAGGTGCCGATCAGCTCATCAAAACTAACACCACCATCAGTGGATAAGTAAATATCGACCATTGACGCGTTGACAGGCGCTTGCTCAGTAAATCCCGTATCCCAGCTGATCGTCCTAGACCGTCCAATCTGCTCCCCTCCGTTGGGTGTGAGAACAAGAAAGGGGCCCGAATCACTATCCACCGTAATCACGGCATCATCGGACTGAACACCGCCCGCACCGTCTTTGACCGAAAAACGCAGGGTCATCTCACGACCAACCTGAGGAATACGTTCTTTCAGATCAACTTCCCCGGACACAACTGTTGCTAGTGCAGGTAGGTAACGCTCTGGGATTGAGGCGGCTTCAAGCATCCGAAATAACGGCACTCTCCCGTCGTCTGGATCGGCTAAAGCAGCCTGTGGGCCAAGGTCTCGCTGTTCCCAGCTGTATGCCAAAGACGTCTGCTCTTGGTCTGTAGCTGAGCCAATGATGACCAGCGGTGTTCCCTTTGGTACTACAAAATCGGGCCCCGCATCCACTTGAGGCGCTGTATTGGCCACAATATCCTCGCGTCCGCAGGCCGATCCGGCGCCCTCACGCGTATGAGTAATAATTTGATCAAATGACTGGTGATGGAAGAGTGCGTCGACCGCGTTTTCAATATCATCGGCACCACAGAGTCCGGCATAACTCATAATCGACGAGCCGCTGCCCGGCTCATAAGCACTCTCCTCGCCTCGTTGATCCGGTCCACAACCACCGTTTACACCGTTCCAGGTGTGTTCCGCCGAGAACTGATGGCCCAGCTCGTGGGCGACATAGTCGACATCGAAAAAATCGTCCTCCGGACGACTCGAACCTGTAACCCCCTCGGCCTTAGCGCCCTCGCGACAGATGACGCCCAAACCAGCCAATCCACCCGCGCCCGTGCTTAAGGTATGGCCCACATCATAATTTTCCGTCCCAATGATGGTATCGATTTGCTCCTGCGACTCGTCTATAAGCGTGCTCGCGTCGTCATTTCCTGAGAACGGGTCGGTCGCTGGATCGACAAAGACGATTTCATCGTTTGTCTCAACGAGCTCAAGGTTGATAGCAAGCTCAGTTTCGAATATCCCATCCACCCGGTTAACCGTTGCAACAACCGCCGACATTGCTGCTTCAGTCGTGCCGCCATGATATGTGCCGTACTCACCTGTGGTCGCCACGGCCAATCGGTAGGTTCTCGTGATACTGCCCGTGCTTTTACCCCGAAGCTCGGTAGATGCGCCTTTGCCAGCTGGCGGCAGAAACGACGATAACTTATTGCTGGAATCTACCTCACAAAACGCACTTTTACTTCTGCTCAACGACTTATCGTAAAAGTAACTCCGCGCGATATTTGAACCTCTATTTTCGACGGGATCAATCAACCATCGCTTACCTGTGCCTAAGATTTGAGCACTCAGACCACGGGTGGTTACCTCCAATCGAATCGTCGTTGAGGTATCGCCTACAGCAACGCCTTCATAGGCACGAATATTAGGATACCTATCCGCCAGCGCCGTAGGCATGACAGAAGAGGGTTTCAAAACAAATTCGACCTCGCCGCCGGTCGGATTCGGCAGCATGATACTGATGGCATTCCTTTGTCTCATTCCGGCGCGTAGCTTATCCAGATCAAGCTGCAAAAAGCGCTCAGCTTCAGTCCTGCGAACGCTTTTTTTGGAGGGTGATACTACTTGACCACCAGGCTTATCAATATCGACCCAAAACCCAGCAACCAAAGCGGACGCATTAGCCGTTTGCAGAGCACCGAGATACAAAATCGTCGCAGCAACACGACTGACGTTGCGTATTAGGGTGGTCAAAACTTGGCTGCCACGTAGTTATATCCTCTGGTAATCTTAAAAAACATTATCAGGACGCGTTGTGAGAGTCACGGCCCATAAAAACCCGTCCCATCCGCGGACGGATTCTACTCTTTGACCCGTAAACAATAAGGTCGTGATCACTTTTGGAGCTTTATATGAGACTTGTAAGCATTCTATTAATATTTTTTTTCATCAGCGCCTGTGCAACCAAGGGCGCTTTTGTTGACGAACCCATTATTGATCGCAAAGGCGTCGATATGAACCGCTATTACGCTGACAAAGCCGAATGTGAGGACTACGCAACCGAAGTGCCAACAGGCGAAAAAGTGGTCCGGGGTGCAGCTGGGGGTGCTGTTGTCGGCGGTGCTATCGGCGCCATTGTCAATCGCGGTCCAGACTCCGCAGAACGTGGCGCCGGAGTCGGAGCAGTAACTGGCGGAGTGCGTGGCGCCCAAGAGGGCGTTCGTGAGCGTGAGCGCGTTGTAAAACAATGTCTTCGTGGACGCGGCTATAAAGTACTTAATTAGCCCCAATCGAGACCGTAAGATCCGAGCGTCGTCTTTCCTAATTCATCCGGAGTCCGTCTCCTTTCGCGCTGAAGAAACTCGCAGCCACCCCGATGCGCAAGGGTTACACCTAGTTCTGTGAAAGATGGATCTTGATAGTCAGTGGGACCGCTTGTTGAGGCTGCTGGACCGCGATCTATGCTCGATACCCAAGTGCCATGAAAACGTTCGATATCATAAGGTGAATATAAGACTTGATGCTCGGCCGTCGCGAGTCGTCATAGGAGCGATAGGCGCATTGGTCCCCGGGGCCGGACTTGAACCGGCACGCTCGCAATGAGCGGGGGATTTTAAGTCCGTTTAAGCCGTTCTTTATCACATCTAAAAACACTCTAATGCCCGAAAACTCTAATATTTGACTTGATTTGAGTGTGCTCCGATGCGACGAAATAAGATGGATTTATCACCTATTTGTCACTAAGAGATCCGCCGGGCGGACCTCATCATTTGTCCGATACCATTAGTTATCTTTCAGATCCGTCAGAAGCAAAATTTAAAAAGTGGATCTGTAGCAACGGGGTCGTAATTGCTCTCGTCTCGCTGCTATTATGCCTGGACAGACCTAGCAGCGGGCTGTTTCGATATTTGTTACTCTTTTGTTTGGCAACATCGTTGGCCAACTTAGGATAATTTTTTACCCGCATTTATGAAAGAAAACTTCTCTCGATACACATCAAACACCACTGCAGCAACAATCACCACTCCGGTAATGATACGTTTGGACGGTTCAGATACGCCCAACTGAGCTAACCCGGTCTGCATAACAGCGATAATGAGTACACCAAGGAAAGAATTGATCACCGAGCCGCGACCACCTGACAGACTGGTTCCGCCAATAACCACTGCGGCGATCGCAGATAACTCCAATCCGAGGCCCGCATTTGGGTCTGCTGATTGCAAGTAGCCCAACTGAAACACACCGCCGAGTCCCGTGAGCAGGCCCGCCAGTACAAACACCATTATTTTATATCGGATCGGATTGATGCCCGATAGTCGGACTGCCTCTTCGTTGGTACCAATAGCAACCATGTACCGGCCAAAGACGGTCTTTACCAATACAAACTGTGCCGCCAAGACCACCAGCAAGGCAATGATTAACGAGATCGAAACGCCAAGTCCTGGCAGCGTTGCGCCGAAGATGCCCACGGCATTACCGACGTACTGCGTCTGTGAATCTGTTACAAGATATGCGCCGCCACGCGCAATTTCGAGCATCCCAAGCGTCACCACAAAAGATGAAATGCGCCAACGCGCGCTGATATAACCATTGAGAGCGCCACATGCCAGCCCCGTGAGCATTGCCGCAGGAACCGCCAACCATAATGACCAGCCAAATTGCGCCAGTAGCACTCCCGCCACAGCCGCACACAAAGCCATGACCGAACCAACACTTAGATCAATTCCGGCAATGAGTAGTACATAAGTCATACCTACTGCAATCACAGTCAATGCGGGTATTTGATTAAGTAGCGTCCGAAAGGTTAAAGCCGAAAAAAAATAATTGCTCAAGACGCTAAACAATAAAACTAATGCCAATAATACCGCCAACAATCCTATGGAATTCCAGGGCAGGCGCACCGTATCAAGTCGCATCGATACGCGCCCCTGACGTGCCAACATCATTGTAGTAACGAAAGCTCGCCCGCAGAATGCGCTCCTGAGTCGCTTCTTCTGCGGATATTTCAGCCGCAATACGGCCATTAGACATGACTATTAGCCGGTCGGACAAAGTCAGCAACTCCTGTGTTTCACTGGATACCATAACTACTGCGTTACCTGCAGCAACCAAGTCACGTAACACCCGGTGTATGGCCTGTTTGGTTCGAGCGTCTACACCGCGCGTAGGTTCATCAAACAACAAAATAGGCAGCTCCATTGACAGCCACCGAGCGATCAGTACCTTCTGTTGGTTACCTCCGCTGAGCTGACCTACAGCCTGTTGCTGACTGTCATATTTGATATTCAATAACGTTACATACGGCTCAGCAAGCTCGGCTTCCCTTGCAGAAGACAGCACGCAAAGCGCGCTGGAGATCCGCCGCTCTTGCCCTAAAACAATATTATCGGCAACGGGTGCTCGCAATAATAACCCTTGAGCCTTGCGGTCTTCCACCACCAGGCCTACGCCATTGGCAATCGCATTTTGCGGGCAATCATGGATATGTCTCTGATCGAAGTTATCTCTAGCGAAACGCAAACAGCCACTATCCGCTTTGTCTGCGCCAAAAAGGCAACGCATAACTTCAGTTCGACCGGAGCCTATCAATCCTCCGATGCCTAGAATTTCACCCGCGCGTATTTCGAAACTGACATCGCGAAAAACCCCTTCGCGAGCCAAGTGTTCCACACGCATCACCGTGTGCCGATTTCGCTTTGCCGAGTCTGCCAAACTGCGTTCTGTAGCAGCACCTTCGCCAGCCATTAAGTGTATCAACGAATCCACATCAATATCGGTCACCGGTTGTGTCGCCACACAGCGCCCATCGCGCAACACTGAAACCCGATCTGCCACACGACGAATCTCGTCCATGCGATGACTGATATACACGACGGAACAGCCCCGCTCTCTGAGCATGTTGATCTGCTCAAACAGTAATTCAATTTGCGGGTCTGTCAGTGCCGCTGTCGGCTCATCCAGAATCAAAAGACGCAATGGATAGTGCAGCACGCGGGCAATTTCCAGCAGTTGCTGTTGGCCGAGACCTAGCTCAGATACTGGCATGGCTGGATCGATATTATTTAGGCCCACACGGGCCAGCAATTCATAACTTTGCTCACGCAGCGCCCCGTGATCCACAAGCAGTCCACTCATAGGTGTCTTCTGCGGGGTATTTTCCCCTCGAACCACCCCCAGCTGCTTGAAGAACAGGTTTTCCGCAACAGACAGGGTCGGAAAAAGGTTTAGCTCCTGCATCACCATATAGATCCCGGCTGCTTCGGCTTCCAGAAGCGACTCCGGTGCATGAGGCCTACCGTCAAACTCCATATCCCCAGAATTGGCCGTTAACACTCCTGAGATAATATTACACAACGTGCTTTTACCAGCTCCATTGCTGCCCATCAGAGCATGCACTTCGCCGGCATAGCACTGCAGATCGAGATCCTGTAATACGGCGACCGTGAATTGCTTATTAAGTCCTCGGATGGAAAGTAACGGGTTGGTTTTTTCCACGAGCTTATAGCTGTCCTGACGTAATCAGATCCACCGGTGTCTTCCGGTCAGCAGGAATAGCGCCGGTATCAAAAATCTGCAACGCATACTCAATGCCAAAAACGGCAAGCTGATCGCCGTGCTGGTCTGCTGTCGCCAGCAATTCTCCATCTTGAATTAGCCTGTTAGCTGCGGAGATATTATCGAAGCCAACTACCTGTACCGCACCAGTGCGACCCGCTTGCCGAACCGCTGCAACCGCTCCGAGGGCCATACTGTCATTAGCGCAAAGTAGTGCTTTAAGATTGGGATGTTCCGATAACAACGCTGAAGCAACGACCGCCGCTTTGGTTTGCTCCCAATCGGCACTCTGTTTGCTGACCACATTCATACCAGCCGCCTGCATGGCATCTTCAAAACCGGCTTGTCGCTGTTGTGCGTTAAAGGCACCGGGCACCCCACCAACAATGGCCACCTGATCGCCACGCTGTAAGTACTGTGCTAAGTACTCTCCTACGACTTTTGCTCCCTCCCGGTTATCTGGACCAACAAAGGGAATGTTCAATTTCATTTGCGAAAGCAGCTCGCTATCGAATTTGTTATCAATGTTTACAACTGTAATGCCCTGATCAACCGCCCGTTTCACAACAGGTAACAGACTTTTAGAATCAGCTGGAGCAACGACGATAATATCCATACTAGCCGACATCATCTGCTCCACTAGGTTCACCTGCTGGGCGACGTCGCTTTCATTTTTAATACCGTTGACGACTAGTTCGTAGCGGTCTGCGTTGGCTGACTGATGCGCCTCGGCGCCCGCAGCCATACTGATAAAGAATTCATTCGCCAGCGATTTAGTTATGAGGGCAACGCGAGGCTTTTCAGGCGCTTCATAAGGGGTAATCGTAATTTCCCCTTCTTGCCTGTCACAGGCTACCAACGTTGCCAGTAAGCAGCTGACCAGCAGTAGTGTAATCCGGCCATACTTAATCGTTTGTTTCATATTGTTCTCCGCCTTGGTCTTTGAAGTACTCTTTTGTTGTTAGTCAAGGAATGCTTCTATGCTTATCGCATCAGGAATAGAGGGAATGGCGCCGCTGCGCGTAACCGAAATTGCTGCCGCGGCATTGGCTCTGAGTATTGCGTGCGCGACGGACACGTTTTGCGAAAGACTCGCAGCCAGTACGCCATTGAATACATCACCTGCCCCCGTAGTATCCACGGCAGTCACCTTAAAGGCCGGAATGCTCTTGTGTCGAATTTCTCCACTGTCGTTGTCACGATAACAGTGCGTTGCACCGCGGCTACCTCTAGTCACCACGACTGCCCCCACTCCCCTATCCAGCAATACACCAACCGCTTGCTGTAGTGCCGTATCCGAGTCCACGCGCGTGCCGGTTAGCACTTCTAACTCAACTTCGTTCGGCGTTAGAATATCTACGCAAGCGAGTAAATTATCGTCTAATGGAACTGCCGGAGCCGGATTGAGGATAACTTTAACACCCTTGTCCCGAGCTCTTTCGAGTGCATGCCTCACTGCGGCGATGGGAATTTCCAGTTGCACCAGAAGCCAACTGGCTGCAGAAATACAAGCATCAAAACTGTGAAGATGGGTTGTATCTAAACGGGCATTGGCACCGGCGGTGAGGCCGATGCAGTTTTCGCCTTTTTCGTCGATGAATATGCACGCCGTACCTGTCGCACAATCCGGGATGGCTGTAATCAAGTCGTCGGGCAGACCTTCAGCAATGAATTGAGCGCGGATGCTGTCTCCCGGCTGGTCGTCGCCTACGCAGGTGATAAAACCGGTCATAGCACCGGCTCGCCGCGCCGCCACAGCTTGGTTAGCGCCCTTGCCGCCAAGATTAGTCTGCAGCCTTCCACCTGCTAACGTCTGACCAGGAACCGGCAGCTGCGGAAGATACATACAAATATCCCAGTTGCTGCTGCCAATCACCATCAGGTCAAACTGAGAAGAAGGGGATGCCACCTGTGACTCCATTACTGTCTGGTACAAAAACCGATCGCGGGGCGGGCGGTTCACTTTTCACATCGTCTTATACCTGCAGTTTTTTGCGACTGCCGCAGATCAATACCTGTAGACAATCACCTAAATGACTTGTCTTACTCAACTCCTTTACTGCAGTAATCGACAATAAAACAGCCCGTGTCCGCCCGCAAGCGCAGGAAAAAAAAGGCATTGACCGCGTCGACTTACTCTTGTCAGACAAACTGCACGAGTTATGTTGGCACCGAGCGCGCTTCGATAACATCTGGCAGGTTTTCAACCCTGCGAACGATGACGTGCCGAATGCGACTTGCTCACTATCCAGAAAATTATTAATTGAGGTCTTCGCGAGGCAAAAAAAAACCTGTCCGCATCTTTGATTTTAAGAAATGTGCTAGCCGAGGAACGTTGCCCTGATTTCGCGATGTTTTCTTCACCTATCGAGTCGGTAATCAGTGCCGGTATTGTTACTTAGGATTTGTAGGGGCGACTTTTGACCGAAGTGGTCCCCGGGGCCGGACTTGAACCGGCACGCTCGCAATGAGCGGGGGATTTTAAGTCCCCTGTGTCTACCAATTTCACCACCCGGGGGGATGGAGGCGCGAGATGATATCACGTCCCAATAAACGCGCGAGCCCTTCTACACTTTTTACAGTAGACTTTCTGATAATAACTAGCGGTTACAGGGGCATCATCAGTGGCATCGCAACGCGGCGAGTTTGGATCACGGTTTGGATTCATCATGGCGGCAGCGGGTTCCGCCGTCGGACTCGGAAATATATGGGGGTTTCCTACGCAGGCTGCTAGCAATGGTGGCGCGGCTTTCGTGGTGGTTTACCTCATTTTGGCTTTTTTGCTCGCCTACCCTGTTCTTATGGCTGAGTTCACACTCGGCCGTCATGCACACGGCAATATGATTGCTGCACTGGCGAAGGTGTCGCGAAATGGAACCCAACGCGGACTGGGGACGCTAGTGGGCATCGTAGGCATCTTCACTGCGAGCCTAATCCTCAGTTTTTACGCCATTGTCTCTGGCTGGATGATTGGCTTTGGTGCCGCCTATCCGCTGGAAGCCGCTGGCGCCAGCGCCACGGCGACGTGGTTGTCCGAGTTCGGCTTATTGCGCAATCTGACTCTCATGCTCATATTCATGATACTGACGATGGCCGTGGTCGTGGGTGGCGTCGAAAAAGGAATTGAGCGCTGGTCGAAAAGACTGATGCCTGCGCTCATTGTGACCCTCATGGCCTTATCGATTTACGTACTCACGCTGGAGGGTGCAGGCAAAGGTCTCGCTGTCTATTTAGTGCCTGACATCACAAAAATATGGTCTACCGAACTCATATTTAAGGCCATGGGAGCGGCTTTCTTTTCCTTGTCATTGGGCGTGGGCACGATGTTGATCTATGGCTCCTATGTCTCTGATGACGAGCACTTGCCAAGCTTGGGTGCTCAGGTCGCATTAGTCGACGTTGGCATAGCGGTATTGGCGGGATTTCTTATCTTACCCGCCATGTACGTTGCCGCTGAGCGTGGCGTCGTCATTTTTAATGAAGCCGGTGGTCTGTTGTCGGAAGACACGCTGATATTCGTCGTACTGCCCGCGCTATTTGATTCGATGAATCAAGCGGGTACGGCTCTCGCAGTCGCATTTTTTGGCCTGATGAGCATCGCCGCCCTGACCTCCTCTATCTCTATGCTTGAGGTGCCAGTCGCATTCTTAGTTGAGCGCTTTCAGTGGAGTCGATTTAAAGCAGCGGTCATAGCCACTCTCATCGTAACCGCGATGAGCTCGGTGATTGTTCTTAATTTTGACTTGCTTTTCGGACTCGTCATCACAGTAAGCACACGCTATTCACAACCGATTCTCGGACTCGCATTGTGCCTCTATGCGGGCTGGGTGTGGCGGCGAGACATCCTTCTAAAAGAGCTCGCAAAAAACGAGCTCGAAACCGAGCCCACTTTATTCATGCGCTGGTGGCCCTGGTACGTCCGGTTCGTATGTCCCACTATCATACTTGCGATAGTGGCACGCACGATTTTCTAGGACCCCGCCTCTAGACCGGACTGCGCATTATCTTAGTGAGCTCCTCACCGCGGCCCTCTAATGCTGCCTGCAGCGCTTTCTCCATCAGGTAACGAGCTTGTGCGGTATAGGCGTAGATGCATGAGTGCACAGCCGCCTCGTGCCAGTTATCCACACTACAGGCAGTGGAATAATTTTCAAACTCGCTCAAGGTCTTAATCAAATCTGTGATGTGCTTGGGACACTCACAATCGAGTAGGCTCTTCAGCTTAGCCGCCGCGTTCAGTGTGTTGTCATCGTACATCCTGGGCTTGGCCTGGATCAGCTCACCCAAATTGATCTCGCCCTGCTTCGATTCGTGATCTATTGCAATACGACCCAACTCGAACGCCAATCGTGCAGACTCCGGTGGATATTCCAGGGCAGTCATACCCCGACGCTCGATCTCCTCGATCCAGCGACTATTGCACAACTGATATAGCACCAGAGTGCGTTTAGCACCCAAGCGATTTGCAAGCGTATCCATAGCATTGATGTTAGTCATGGAAACTGATGGACAATGAACCACGAGCATATCCGCGGTCTCGTTGACATCGAGTGAATCCACCGCATTAGCCAGTGGCATTCTGGATAAAAACGCGCTGATACTGGAGAGGCAGCCTTGATGCCCATCCAACCACTGACACAGCTCCGGACCTACAAATACCACGCGTGACTTCGAAGCGGGAATCGCCTTGGCCATCCGACTCCCTCGATTACTCACGAGCAGTTCAAGCGTCTTTCGGTCTGAAGAGGCGATTTCACCAATCCTAACGCCGTCGTCTACAAGTGCCGTTATAAGTTGCAGATGCTCTAAGTCGGATTGCGTAAAAAGACGCCTGCCCGATGCTGATTTATGGCTAGCGCCTAAACCGTAACGCCGCTCCCAAACACGCAACGTGTCGGGCTTCAAACCTGTTAGGCGAGCAACCGTACCAATACCGTACAGCGGTCGTGGCTCGAGGAGATTAAGTGCATTGGCCGGTGCGTTCATATTTTTCTCCAAAGTTTGTTCGGTAAGTGTCGTGATTTACGCCTTGGACGAAGCCCTAGATCTACGAAAATTAATCTTGTCTATGATTTGTACATGTACTAGCTGGACATTGTCCAGTTTTAGCTGGGCAGGCCGCGTTTTGAGTCGTATTAATGATGCCTACTCAGGAGGTCGTGAAATGATCGACAACACAGACGAGAAAGATATTGAATTAATGTTCGCCGAAGCGCGTCGTTATGACCTGCTGACCGCCGAGCAAGAGCAGACTATCGATACTGCGAAATGGGCAGCCGTTCGGCAAATTTTTGTGCTGATCGCGAGTGATAAAGACTTGTCTCGATACCTTGCGCAGTTCTGCAACGAATGTTTGTGCAATCCGCCACAAATACAACGGTTTCCTAACCGTGACCTTCACTTCGTTTTGCGCCGAGAATTGGCAGCCCTGTTTAAGGACGGTACGCACAAAACTCAATCCCAGCAAGCAGCCGCGAAGCTCGGCACCCTGAAAACTGCTGAAGCTCGCGTGGCCTACGTCGAAGCTTTGGCCTTACCAGCGAGTTTGACCATCGGCATTGCTGTGGCGATTTTGCGGCGTTCGGGCGGGCAGTTTGCTGATACCGTGGCAGACTCTATCGGGCATTGGCAGCGCCATTGGCTCGAGCCAGTGCCCTCATTCGCCCTCAGCCAAGAGCTACTAACTTCGATAAAACGTGAACTGCGGCATTACACCGCAGCGCGCGATCGTTTAGTCATGCACAACCTGAGACTCGTGTATTCGATTGCAGCGCGTTACAAAGGGCGGGGGGTCGGTTATCTAGACCTAGTACAAGAGGGGACGCTTGGCTTGATACGAGCCGCCGAGAAATTCGAATACGAAAAAGGATTTCGCTTCAGCACCTACTGCTTTAATTGGATCACGCAGGCGGTGAGACGATACGTCGGTGATGCCGGTACGCTCATACGGTTCCCAACCCATGTTCAGGAACAAATCGGTCGGTTGTATAAAGAACGCTATACCGAGCAGGCGCGGACAGGCCACGAGCCTGACGCAGATACCGTCGCACTAAATGCGGGCATGGATCCAGAGAAGGCCCGCGAACTGCTGCAATTACGAAATTTAACTGTGTCCTTAGACGCTCCGAAGTTTGATGACGACAACGAAACCATGGGTGACGGCATTATCGGGGAAACATTCGGAGAGGCCAGCGACGATGCTGAGCAAGCCTCACTAGGCAAGTTTCTAACCAGTGCGATCGGGCGGCTTGAGACGAACGAGCGCGAGGTGGTAATAGCGCGATGGGGCCTACAAAGCGGTGCGCCGCTGTCGCGAGCTGAAATTGCGGACAAGCTCGGCGTCAGCAGAGAGTGGGTCAGACAGCTTGAGCGAACCGCACTCAAGAAGCTTAAGGGACAGGGCGATGTTAAGTATGCGTTCGATGACTACCGCAGCAGTAGTAATTGGTAGTCTTAGACCTCTAGCGCACACGCTGCGGCTCGTATAGTCGGATACGCAAACGAGAAGTCTGCCGCAAGCAGCTTAGTCGGAACAACTTTCTGACCTGTTAGCAGTAGGTCGTCCGCCATTTCGCCCAATGCAAGCCTCATTATCGGCGCTGGGAGCCCAAGGCTCAGCAGGGGTCGCCGATGGCGGGCGATTTCGGCAGAGAAAGCCCGATGTGTCACGGGTTGCGGCGCCGTCAGGTTTACCGGGCCCGCCAGCGCCGGCGTTGTCATGCAATGAATGATGCCTCCTACCATATCATCGAGGTGGATCCAGCTCAGCCAGTGCTCACCCTTCCCCATCCAGCTACCCATCCCAAACTTGAATGACTGCGTCATTTTGGGGTAGGCGCCAGCCAGCCGGTCCAGTACTACCCCTGTTCGAAGAAAAACGTAGCGTGTGTCTGATGCACTCATCGGCTCGACGCTAGCCTCCCAATCTCGACACAGATCCGCCGAAAAGCCCTGTCCCGGACCGAACGATTCATCGAATTGCTGATCGTCGCTGGCACCATAAAATCCAATGGCACTGCCACTGATAAAGACCTCGGGAAACCCTATCACTCTTAGATGAGCCACCAACAGCTCAGTGAGGCCGATCCGACTGGCTCGAATCTCACGCTTGTACGAAGCCGTCCAGCGCTTATCTGCGAGACCGGCTCCAGCCAAGTTAATCACCACATCGGGGCGCTCTACTAAGCTACTTAACGCCTGGATATAGCGAATGTTGGACTCACTGGCTCGAAACTGACGAGTTAAAACGGTGACCTGGTGCCCACCATTGACTAGCTGTTTGACCAAAGCGCGTCCAATTAGTCCGGTTCCGCCGGTAACAAATACCTTCATAGTCCCATTATCCTCGTTATTTCCCGCAACCAAACTACAGTGGTCAACGTATACTTTTGATGCGTCATTCAGTTAACTCTTTGTCTACATGGCTTCGCCGCGTCGATCGGTGGACCGTACTCACGGGTGCGGGCGTCAGCGCCAATTCGGGGATTCCCACTTACCGGGATCGAACCGGCAATTGGCTTCGTGTCAGCCCGATACAGCACAAAGAATTCATCGAATCAGAAGCCAAACGACGACGTTACTGGGCCCGTAGTATGGTGGGCTGGGTGGGTATAAGCCAAGCAAAACCGAATGCCACACACCACGCCTTAACCGCGCTCGAGCAGTGCGGAAAAATAGATACGCTGATTACCCAAAATGTGGATCGATTGCATCAAAAATCCGGCGCCAGCAACGTCATCGATCTGCATGGCCGCTTAGACCGCGTCTGCTGCTTGCACTGTAATCAATACGAAAGTAGAGATGCATTTCAGACTCGCTTACTTCGTCTTAACACATTCGTAAGCGACTACGCGCATATTGCTAAACCCGATGGTGATGCTGATGTCCCAGAGACGTATATCGCCCAGACGACTATACCAACCTGTGAAAAGTGCGATGGTGTCATGATGCCAGATGTGGTTTTTTTCGGAGGCACGGTACCAAAATCGCGCGTTGAGGCCGGCGCTGATGCGCTGGCCAGAACGGCCGGACTTTTAATAGTCGGTAGCTCCCTTCAGGTTTATTCCGGATTCCGGTTTTGTCGCATGGCGGAGAAATTAGGTATGCCGATCGTTATAGTCAATGAAGGCGACACGCGCGCTGACTCGATGGCCAGCCTTAAGATAGACACGGCGGGTATGTCCAGATTGGTAGCGGCCATCGACGAAATCAACCCCATTCAGGAGAGTCAGTCCGCGTGAGCACAACAATTGTTTTATTTAGGCAAGATCTGCGACTCCATGATCACCCTGCTCTTACCGCAGCCGCACAACGCGGCGATGTCGTTCCAGTTTTCATCTATGATCCGGAAGCGGCCGGCGAATGGTGCTTGGGTGGTGCAAGCCAATGGTGGCTGCATGAAAGCCTGGTATCGCTAAAAAACACCATTACCAAGCTGGGTGGGTCATTAATTTTTCGGCACGGAGATACCCTTGCATGCCTGCAGGAACTTCGAAAAGAAGTTAATGCGGACGCTATTTATTTTTCTCGTCAATATCAGCCCTGGTCGCCATCACTGGAGCAATCGATACGAAGCCACTTTGATAGCGAGGGTGTCTCGGTAAAGCGATTTCCTGGAACGCTTTTGCACGAGCCCGGTACTGTGCTGACGGGTTCAGGAACAGCGTTTAAGGTATTTACTCCATTTTGGCGAGCAGCGAATAAGCTGACAGCGGCCTCGCCCATCGCCCTACCCTCTGTTAGTTGGACCGGCGTATCGATTCAAACAGATTCGATAGAAAGTTGGCGGCTGCGACCCATCGATAAGACAGGTGAGCGCGACTGGGCCGATGGCTGGGATACGCTGTGGACGCCGGGAGAGGACGGTGCACAACGCACATTGGAGACATTCTTAGAGGCCCCTGTCGAGCATTACGCTGAGGGCCGTGACACACCTGCGAAGCGTTATACGTCGCGTTTATCGCCTCACTTAAAGTTTGGTGAAATATCGCCCAGACAAGTTTGGGCTGCCGCGCAGCAAAGGAAACTATCGGCCCCACAGTGGAGCTCCGCTATCGATAAATTTCTCGCCGAAATAGGTTGGAGAGAGTTTTGCTACCAACTGATCGATCTGTTCAACGAAATGCCAAATACGCCCTTCAAAGGTCAGTTTGGAGGCTTCCCCTGGCAAAATAACGCGGAGCATCTCCGAGCATGGCAAAGAGGACAAACCGGCTACCCTATCGTTGATGCTGGCATGCGGGAGCTATGGCATACCGGGTTCATGCACAATCGCGTACGGATGATTGTGGCCTCATTTCTTACCAAGCATCTATTGGTGCATTGGATTGAAGGCGAGCGATGGTTCTGGGATTGCTTGCTTGACGCAGACATTGCATCAAACGCCTGCAGCTGGCAGTGGGTGGCGGGCTCTGGTGCCGATGCCGCTCCCTATTTCCGTATCTTCAATCCCATCGCTCAAGGCCAAAAGTTTGATCCTGCGGGTGAGTATGTTCGACGATGGTGTCCGGAGCTCGCTGACTTGCCCAAGAAATTCATTCACGCACCTTGGGAGGCGCCACCGATGACGCTTACAAGCGCTGGCGTGACACTCGGTGCAGACTACCCGCACCCCATCGTGGACCATAAGAGTGCCCGACAAGGCGCTCTCGATGCTTACGAATTCATAAAAAAAGCAAGCTAGTCCTCGTCAATGATGGCGACGGCGCGAGTCCATCCGGCGGATCCGCCGCGGACTTTGTGCGGGAAGCAGCTCACGGTAAAGCCTGCATCTGGCAAGGCCTCTAAGTTATGCATCTTTTCCAGGTGGCAGTAGCCAATATCTCTACCTGCCTTATGTCCTTCCCATATGATGCTCGCATCCTTATGTTCTGCATAGCGCTCTGCCGTGTAGGTAAATGGCGCGTCCCAACTCCATGCGTCGGTGCCCGTCACACGAATACCGCGCTCCAAAAGGAACATAGTGGCCTCATAACCCATTCCCGCACCCGCATTCACATAATCTTCGCTGCCGTAGCGCATCCCGGCTGAGGTGTTTACCAATACGATCGTTAATGGCGTTAGTTCAACGCCAATTCTCGACAGCTCCGTCTCTACATCCTTGGCAGTAACCACGTAACCATCTTCTTTGTCGCGGAAATCAAGCTTAATACCTGGCTGAAAGCACCATTCAAGCGGCACCTCATCGATAGTAATAGCGCGCTCTGATCCCCCGAGTTTGTCGTTCATTGTGCTGTGGTAATGGTACGGTGCGTCGAGATGAGTACCATTGTGAGTACACAGTTGCACCATCTCGATAGCCCAGCCTTCGCCGTCCGGCAAGTCGCTCTTATCAAGTCCCGTAAAGAAGTCGGACATCTGCTCAGCACCGGTATCGTGCCTAATATAGTCAATTTTTGGGCGCATGGGCGGTGGGTCGCTGATGACGTCATTTTCCAAATAGATAGATAAATCGATAAATCGTCTCATCCCTTTTTTCTCCTCTGAAGATCACTTCACCACATGCTCTCAAAAATGAATCGCTGTATTAGGTAGCTTAGACTTACTGTGTCGTTGCGACCTATTGGCAAGCTGGGCCCAACACTCTATTGTCTATTGCATCATCCGCTAAAGAACTTCCTATGACTTACCTCAGCCCATTTGTTGCCCTCGCCAGTGCTTCAATTGCAACGCTTGCCATTGCGAGTACGCCTTTCCCTTCCACGTATGCAGCACCTGATCACGCCCCGGTGATAATAACCAATGCAACCATCCTAACGGGTACTGGCTCGAGACTCGACGATGCAAGCATCTTTTTTGCCAACGGTAAGATCGTCTCTGTTGGAGAGGAGCCTACCGCACTGCCCGCAGACACAACCCTAATAGATGCAAGGGGTGCATGGGTAACGCCTGGCATTATTGATGTTCACTCGCACCTTGGCGTCTATCCCTCCCCCGGTGTAGATGCTCATTCGGATGGCAATGAGGCAACGGCGCCAGTAACCGCTGAAGTATGGGCAGAGCACAGTGTTTGGCCGCAAGATCCGGGGTTTGGCCGAGCCTTGGCCGGTGGCATTACCGCTCTTCAAATCCTGCCTGGATCAGCAAATCTGTTTGGAGGGCGTGGTGTCACTCTGAAGAATGTTGCCTCAGTGAGCTATCAGGGTATGAAATTCCCCAATGCACCCTACGGCTTAAAGATGGCCTGCGGTGAGAACCCCAAACGAGTCTACGGACGCAAAGGTAGTGGACCATCGACACGGATGGGCAACATCGCAGGTTACCGTAACGCATGGATCAAAGCGGTGGAATATCGCGACGCCCACGAGCAATTCGAGGCCTTGTCCGACGAGAAGCGAGGCGAGACCGAGAAGCCTAAAAGAGACCTAGAACTTGAGACACTGGCGGGGGTCCTCAATGGTGACATCATTGTTCATATGCATTGTTATCGAGCAGATGAAATGATGACAATCTTGGACCTTGCCAAGGAGTTTAATTACAAGGTAGGCACGTTTCATCACGGGATAGAGGCGTATAAGATTGCCTCCGAGTTGGCTGAGAACGATGTCTGCGGGGCTCTCTGGGCTGACTGGTGGGGTTTCAAAATGGAAGCCTATGACGGTATCCAGGAGAATATTGCACTCGTCGATCGTCCCAAGGGTAGTTGCGCCATTGTCCATTCAGATTCAGATGAAGGTATTCAGCGCCTAAACCAAGAGGCTGCAAAAGCGATGGCCAGAGGCTTAAAGGCGGGGCTTGAAATTACGCCCGAACGCGCTATTCAGTGGATAACCAGTAATGCGGCCAAATCCCTAGGTATTGAGGATCAAACAGGCAGTCTACAATCCGGACTCATGGCCGATATCGTTGTCTGGAGTGGTAATCCATTTAGTGTTTACGCAAAAGCCACTAACGTGTTCATTGATGGTGTCGAGCGGTTCGATCGCTTAGATCCATCTAAACAGCCAGTTTCGGATTTTGAGCTCGGTCAATTGATGGAGATCGAGCGATGAGAATCTATATGTCGATAGTGTGGATCGCACTGGCACTCCAGTCGTCCAACGTTTTTGCAGAACGACTTCTCATGAAGAATGCGACCCTGATGACCATGGGTGCAGAGGGTACTCTCGAGGGCGCAGATCTTTTAATAGAGGATGGAGAGATCAGAGCGATGGGCATCGATCTGCAAGCCACTGCAGATACTGTTATTGACGTAGCGGGTGCAACGGTAACACCAACACTATTTGCTGGCGCTACAGCTATTGGCCTCGTTGAGGTGAATGCCGTAAAGGAATCGGTAGATAGCTCACTCAACAATTCGCCTCTAGGCAAAGTTCACATTGAGTTTGATGTGCGCGACGCCTACTCGCCGCACTCGAGCCTGGTCGGCATTACACGAGTTGAAGGCTATGGTTACTCGTTGTTGATGGCAAATGGCGCGGAGTATTCGGTATCAGGCATTGGTTCGCTTGTTGAACTCGATGGCCGTTTCGATAGCTTCTCAGGCAACGATACGCTTTTCATTGACGTTGATGGCTATTCTTCGGGCAAAGTGGGTGGCTCCAGAGCAGCCCATTGGATGCTGCTCGAAGGCATGATGTCAGACTTGGACAGGCGGCCAGATTCACAGGAATATCTCACTCAGGCAGGTCGCAAGCAGCTTAAAGAGTTAAGATCAGAGGGCGTATTCGTCTTTGCCGCGAACCGGGCAGCCGATATCAAACAAGTTATTAATTTCACTGAGAAACACAGGTTGAGTTCAGTCGTCATAGGTGCTCGCGAAGCTTGGATGTTGGCCTCTCAGTTAGCTGACTCGGGCATAGCTGTCATGGTAAACGGCCTTGATAACTTACCCGCGGATTTTGACTCCCTAGGATCACGGTTGGACAATGCCGCAATCCTCAATGACACCGGTGTAACAGTCATGTTTACGAGCGGCGGTACACACAATGCCCGCAAAGTTCGCCAAGGCGCCGGTACTGCTGTTGCCTACGGTATGAACTACATGAGCGCCCTTCGCGCAATGACTGTGGTGCCGTCGCAGATATTCGGTGGCAGAGATAGAGCAATAAAAGTGGGTAACTCGACCGATTTAGTGGTTTGGAGCGGTGATCCTCTCGAGATCACGAGCCATGCCACCGCCGTCATAATGGCTGGTCAAGTTACTTCGATGGAGACCCGTCAGAGCAAACTTCTCGAGCGGTACCTTCCCGAGAAACCTAGCTTGGGTCGTGCTTATATAAATCGCTAGCGCTCGTTGTTAATACGCTCTAACGTCGAGGTCGTGGAATACCCCGGTAAAAAGTCTAGGACAACCACTTCACCGCCTGTCTCTAAGACGTGCTCATGGCCTGCGATGTCAGAGACAGCATAATCGCCGCCCTTCACTAGTACGTCAGGAGAGATAGCCTGAATCAGGCGGGCCGGCGTATCTTCAGAGAATGGTACGACATAGGTGACGGATCGTAGTCCCGCCAAGACAGACATCCGAGCGTGGAGCGGATTTATGGGTCGATCAGCCCCCTTCAGCCGCACAACCGAAGCATCGTCATTGACCGCCACAATCAACACATCGGCCAGCTTTGCAGCATCGTTGAGGTAAGTCACGTGACCGGGATGAAGAATATCGAAACACCCATTTGTCATTACGATCCGCTCACCCTTAGCTCGGTGTCGGTTCACCGATGTAAGGAGGTCGGCTTCATCGACAATCCCGCTATCGATCTCCACCGCGCTGTCGCCCAGTGATGTGCCCGACAGTGCCCCCTCCAGTTCGTCGCGTGTGACAGTCGCTGTCCCCACCTTGCCCACCACCAATCCTGCGGCTAGATTTGCTAAACGGGTTGAATTTTCGAGACTATCGTCACTGGCCAGACCCGCGGCTAGTGCTGAGATAACCGTATCACCTGCGCCCGTCACATCGAAAACTTCGCGAGCCAGTGCAGAGAGGTGGAGGGGTGCTCCCTCTCGTGTCTGTAGCGTCATGCCGCGCTCGCTGCGGGTCACCAGCACAGCATTAAAATCATAGGCTTCACATAGCTCACGCGCGTATTGACTTATGCGCGCATCGTCTTGCTCGCAAGGCCCTACTACTGCCTCGAACTCTGACAGATTGGGCGTAATTAGTGTGGCACCCCGATATCGCTCGAATTTATCCCCTTTTGGGTCGACTAGGACAGGCACGCTGAGGGCGTTACAGTGAGCAATCAACGCCTCGACCCGCGCTAATGTTCCCTTGGCATAATCACTCAGCAGAACGACGTCGTGCTCAGCTATCAAGTTGCTCGCGTACTGAATAAACGAATCATCACCGTAGTCCTCAAGGGACCCCTCAAAATCCATGCGAATCAACTGCTGATTTCGACTCAGCACACGCAGTTTTACTATGGTGTCAGCCGGACACGGCATGACGGACCAACGCACACCTTTTGCCTCAACCGCTGCTCGTAACCGCCTCGCGTCCTCATCGTGTCCCGCAAGTCCTGAGAGCGTCGCTTTTACGCCCAGAGCCGCAAGATTAACGGCAACATTAGCGGCGCCGCCGGGTCGATCTTCTACATCTTCAATCTTGACGATCGGGACCGGCGCCTCGGGGCTGACTCGCGTAGTGGCTCCCCGCCAAAATCGATCTAGCATGACATCGCCAATGACCAATATTTTGGCGTCGGTAAAGGATGGGATTCTAGACATCGATTGCAACTCCTTTGCCGCTGTCTGGGGTATACCCGTCGGCGTCGACACACGTGACTGCCTCGAGTGCCAACATCACCTCATCTGTTCCAATATCCGTCATACATTCAAAGCGACCTTGACACGTGGGTCGCCGAGCACAAGGGGAGCAGCTGAGAGCATGATAGATAATACGAACTCGGTCGCCTCCAGTCTCTAGATAGGGGCAAGTCGATCCAAACAGCGCCACTGTCGGGACACCCGTCGCAACACCCATATGAGTCAACCCCGTATCGACGCCCACCAGTGCCCTGGCACGTCCAACAATCCCTGCACTGACTCCCAGTGGAAACTTACCAACCCAATTTTCAACACCGAGGCCATCCAGCATCGCTCGAGCATGCTCGCGATCACCGGGGCCGCCCAGACAGGCTACTTTGTGTCCCTGAACAAGCAGATCTGAGATCAATTGTCTCCAGCGATCATCAGTCCAGTGCTTCTGCGCTCGCGTCGTGAACGGTGCGATGACGGTGTATGGCACAGAGCCGATAATATCCTGTGCCCTATTTTCATCCGACGCGGAAATACCAAGGACGAGATCGAAATCTCGGGTGCTCCACGAGAGGGCTTCGGCAAGCCCTAAATATTCTGAGCTGATACGAGGTGTAATACTCTTTTCGATGCGCTTGGTGAGAAATACGCCTGTGGGCTCCTTTGATTTAAAGCCAATGCGGGACCTAGCGCCAGTAAGCCATGCAAGCAAAGCGCTTTTGACCAGCCCTTGTGCGTCGACAACGAGATCGTATTGACGTTCGCGCAACAGCGCTCTCATTTTCAGAATCGCGCGAGCGAGCATGATCAAACGCTTTTCGCGCCAGAGCTCCTCCCACTCCTGACGAGGCCAAAGCACGACCTCATGGAGGCCAGGCATATCTTGAAGCAGTGGACGCACAACCCCTTCTGCCAACCAATCAATCTCAGCATTTGGGTGTGCTTGTCGACATGCTGCAACGAGAGGAGATGCAAAAACGACATCACCAATCGCACTCAATCGAATAATCAGAATACGTTTTACGGCTATTTCTGGCATGAACAAGCCAAACTAACCAAGGGACTCGGGTTGCTGCTTAGGGCAATCTCGATCTAGCGCCACCAGCAATGTAAACGTCAGAAATATTAGGTTTCCGCCAATGTAGGAGTACAAGCCCACGGCAGTGCCCAGAGGAAATACGGCCAGAAGCGCCGTCAGGCCGGCGACTGCAACATGCATCCGATCATCCTGGATGTAGAGCCAAAGACGCCACAACAATAATCCGTAACCAATCAGACCGACGATACCGGTTTCGGCCACGACCTCGAATAATATGAGGTGTGGATGCCAGGTCTCGCTAAGTCCCGGTATGAGACCTGCCGACTCTTGTATGGCGAATGTGCCAAACCCTCGCATGCCTACCCCGGTCAGCCAATTCTCTGAGAAAGCCTGCCACGAGAGCTCCCACAGCTGAGACTGATATAAAAACGATTGATACCGTGCTGGCGCCTCGGCCAGAGTACCAACCTGCCCTGTCACAATTGATAGATAGATACCTAAGAGCAGGCCGATAACAGCGGAAATGACGAAGCCCGTTACCTGCCGCTTAGCACCAACCTCCTTGTGTCGTAGGGCGAGTACTGCCCACCCCGCTAGACCGATTAGGGCGAGCAAGGCAGATGACTGGTGTCCACTCATCACAATAGCGGCGTATACCGGTATTGACAGTATACCGACACCCATCCCTCCGGCTCGTCGTAACGCTTCAAGGAAAAATGGGGACAGGATGGCGAGCGTTGCGCCGTAGCCGAGCTGCAATGACCCTGTAACGATAGCGCCCTCTTCACCTAGTTCTATCAAAGGGTCACCCAATAAACTGACGCCTGTCAGGATTTGTACAAACCCATCGACAGCCCACGCAACCAGTAAGATTCCGAGCCAAGACATAATGCGCTTCGCGTCGCCTTCTTCGATGACCACGCTCAATACCACCCAGGCCGCGAGCGCGTAGGCGAAAAAACGGAAGGCCGCTGACACGCCCCTTTCCAAATTTACCGAAAACAGCAGGCTAAGTAGACCCGGAATCGCGATACAAGCGAATAGCATCGCCGCTTTTTTCAACCCGGGTAACGACAGGACAGCGTCCCGATTAGTCAAAAGCGTCAGGATACTGACAACAACCATTAACCAGATCAACTGACGCGTGGCTACACTCACCGCGAGCGAGAAAAATAAAAACACCCACATCAAAGGTGCCGGAATGATGTTTGGCTGTTGCATTCAGTAACTCTTATTGTCGATTCTGTCGGAGCTAGGTAACCCCAAAAAGTCGGCTGAGGGTAACGAAATCACCCTTTGAACTCCAGACGGCTCAGTAAATTAGCCAACAATCAACAATTTAACTTGCACAGCTCGAATCTAGCGTGTTTCATCGCATCCATGCTCTTATCACACCAGAAAAAATTCTTGTTTGTCCATATAGCTAAAACAGGTGGGACCAGTATTCGCGCCGCCTTACAAAGGCATCGATGGCAGGACCCGTACTATCTTCCCATGTGGGTAGCCAGCAAGCTGAGTCGCCTAGCTCACCACGAAGTCGCGATCAAAATACCCCGCCATGCCAAGGCTATTACCGCCAAAGAAATGCTGCCACACCCGTTTTTCGAATCGCTCTTTAAATTTGCATTTGTCCGAAATCCTTGGGATCTGCAGGTAAGCTCCTATCATCATATCGGTCGCGAACGGCCGGATCTGCTTCTGCCTGACGAGACCTTTGAGGCTTTTTTACGACGCAAACTAGACCCTGATCGGCCCTGGCAGTACCACATAGATACGTCCATAACGCAACAGAGTGACTATCTCGTTGATTTGCACGGACACCTAATCGTCGACTTCATAGGACATTACGAAACCTTGCAGCAAGACTTTGATCATTGCTGTCAACAGATTGGCCTACCACGCGTGGAACTCCCCCATCGGCGTAAAGCCAATGATCGCCTAGCGTATCGTGATTACTACACTCCTGAGACTCAAGCGCTGGTCGGTGAGGCATTTGCCCGCGACATCGACATCTTGGGTTATACCTTCTAGTTGGTCTTCAGAAGCCTAGCTGTTGCCGAGGCAAGATCAGCCACCGATATGCAGCCTGGCGCTGTCTCGCCCTGGGTAACATGAAAGCAAGTCTCAATGCCTGCGGCATGGGCAGCCTGCATATCTGACACCTTATCACCCACCATAGCCGACTTCGTAAGATCGAGCGTAAGCTCGCTCACAGCTTTAAAAATCATGCCAGGCAGTGGCTTTCTACACTCGCATTCAAGTCCGTACTCTGACACGGTAGCGTCAGCCAAGTGAGGACAGTAATAAACGCCGGCCAAACTAACACCCTGTGTTTCAAGGTGACCGCGCATAGTCTGAGTTAAGGTCAGAAAATCAGCCTCGCTGTAATAGCCGCGGGCAATGCCTGATTGGTTGGTAACAATAACTAACGCATACCCAGACTGACACAGATCACGCATCGCCTCGATTGCACCCGGTAAAAATTCAAACGCGCTCCAGCTACTCACATAACCCGAGTCGACATTGATCACGCCATCTCGATCGAGAAAAACAGCCGGTTGTGCCATGGATCACTCCACGCTCAAGTCGAGTTGTACTTCAATCAGAGCGCAGAGTAAGTGTCCGATAATAATGTGCATTTCTTGTATGCGTGCCGTTACGTCAGAGGGGACTACCAGAGAAAGATCACAACTTTTGCTGAGCTCACCACCGGCCTTACCAGATAAGCCGATTACTCGTCCACCCAGATCACGCGCTAAATTGGCCGCTTTCAAGATGTTAGATGAATTACCTGACGTGGAAATTGCAATCAGCACATCACCCTCGCGACATAAGCCCTCTACTTGTCTACTGAATACGCTATCAAAGCCATAATCATTGCCTATGGCCGTTAACGCCGACGTATCCGTGGTCAACGCCATAGCCGGCAATGCCCGCCGATCGGATACAAAACGACCTATCAGCTCAGCTGCAATGTGTTGAGCATCGGCAGCAGATCCGCCGTTGCCACACAGATAAATCCGGTTGCCGCGCGACAAGGCTTCAGCGCAGATCAGACCGGCTCGTTCGATATCATTTTCAAGCGCCATCATTGCCGTTACAACCTGGCGATGTTCTTCCAGTGTCTCTCTCACTAGGTTTTGCATGGATAACACTCTCACTGTGCTGTGGTGGTTAGACGAGGCAACAAAAAACCGGTAGCTCACCTCGATGAGCCAAGTTTAACACGGAGGAAAACGCTTGGAGCCAGGCTCTGGATTCATCAAACAATACCATTAGTCAGCCGGAAAAGATTTGCGGCTCGCAACATGAAAAGTGCTGATATCTTCCGAGTGTGGCTCGGTACTGAAGCGCAAAACTGCAGTGTTATCAAGCAAGCGGTTTCAGGGGGAGTCCACTCTTTAGCGAGGCAGAACTATACCGGCCACGGCAGCTATGTCATTTCAGAGTAGAACCGCCATGGGGGCGTGTCTGTTTATCATGGGACTAGAAACGCAGGTTGTCTCAATGATGTACTGTCAGTTGTCTCGATCCTCAAAGCGTTCAGTACGTCTCTCGCGAAGACGTTTGTAGGCGACAGGTACACACAAGAGACCAAGGATAATGAGGGTCCACATGGCTAGCTATGCTTTCCTGTCGGCCCCACGGCAGTTCCCCAGGCGACCATTTCTGACACGCCCTGCGTAATCATTG